>JAGABI010000040.1 GCA_017614715.1 Bacteroidales bacterium
AGCATTTAAAGGATCGGCTCTGGTTCAAGGATGAAGATGATTTTAAGGTAGGTATGAATTATGTGGCTGTTCTGTCTGCTACCAGACCAGCTCTCATACTGTCATTTGTGTTAATGTCTAACCACGTACACTTTGTTCTAGAGAGTATGCAGGCAGATGCCACAAATTTCATTAATGAATTCAAGACAATCTACTCTAAGTATTTCAGACGCAAATATTTGTCTAAGGAGTTACTGCGAGAAAACAAGATAGACATCCAGGAAGTCTCTACTAACGACGAAGGACTTGAGAGAGCAATTGCATACGTGCAGATGAATAGCGTAGCCGCAAATATCTGCTCCCATCCAAGCCAATGGCCATGGGGGACGGGGAATTCTTTCTTCAACCGGAACAAGCCTGCCGGACGTGCCGTTTCAAGTCTGTCCCGCCGGGCATTATACCGATTGACACATAGCGGTTTTGACGGCCTGCCTGGCGAATGGATTATTTGCAATGACGGCTATTTCTTGCCAGAAATGTATGTGGATGTTTCATTTGTGGAAAGCCGCTTCCACTCCCCCAATAGGATGAATTACTTCTTGAGCTCTTCTTCAAAAGCAAAGAAAAGGTTCGAGTCAACCTCAGATAATCTTCCGGCATTTAGGGATCAAAGTATACTGGTAGCCATACCGGACTTATGCCGGAGCCTGTTTCAGAAAGCATCATTCAAAGACCTTTCAGACGACGACAGGTCAGAACTCGTCAGGCAGATCCGCTTCCGTTTCAGCGCCGATGCAAAACAAATCGCACGTATCTGCGGGATATCTTATGAAGAGGCGGCAAAACTGCTGGACAGATTGTAACACGTCATAATGAAGTGTCGATAACGTCCCTCGGAATGGGACGTTATGCGCATTTAAGGCCTTTTTTGCCAGTAACGTCCGTTATTTTGGGACGTTATCGACACTGCGGGGGCAAATCTATGCCTAAAATACCGGGTTTTCCAGGTCTCCCAGCATTTGCAGCCCGACGATAGAGCAGTGCGAGATACTAACAATATTAAAGCCGTAGGAAACTACGGCTTAATATGGATTCCACAAGCTTGATTAAATCGCGCTCTTTCGGGATCATCCAGTGCAAAGATGGTTATTCTTACTGAAAAACAAACTATTGATATTCCACTATTCGCCCAGAATGCTGTCCATCATCATCAGCGTGCGTATGCTGTAGTAAACGCAATTGGCCCAGATGTCGTCCTGCTCAAACTGGGTCTCGCTGTTGGGGACGGTGGGCATCATGCCTGTCTCTGGATTCTGGATTTTGACCAGGGTATCCACCAATGCCTTTGCCTTTGCAAGGCACAGCAGGTCGCCGGTCTTCTTGTAGATATACATGAAGTTGAGGGCCACCTTGGCGATGCTGGCGTCCACCGGGTTTTTCCATGAATACTGCTCGAATACGAAGGGTGAAGAGAATACGCTGTCAACCGCGCTCAGCGCGTCGGCTTCGTACTCTATCGCGGAGTGCCAGCGGGCAAACTGATCCTCTGCCCAGCGGGCAATCTCTATGCAGGCATCGAGGTCCTTCTGAGTCTGCTCCGGCTTGGTCATAAGGTATTCAATGCAGTCGCCGGCGGGACAGTGAGTCAAGTTCTGGTAAGGAACCTTGTCCTCGATGGGCACATCCTCGAACTGGCCGTTGAAGTTAAATCCGGCAATTATATTGTCCCACATCCATCTTTCGGCCCTGGCAGCCATATCCTCGAAGCCGTCTATTCCATATTTTAGTTTGAGCCGGTTAACCAGCATCAGGATGTCGGCAGGCAGGCAGCGGGCTTCGTTTATTGGCTCGGCAGTTTCCCAGTTAACCTTGACAGGCCAGGAACCGTCCTCTGCCTGAAGCCTCTGATAAGTTTTGGCAATACCCGTGGCGTGGTCCAAGTATTTCTGCTCTTTGGTCAAGTCATAGAGATCCAGAATAGCGTTTGCGGCGTATGTGGGCTCCAGGAACATGGCCTTGCCTACATTGAAACGGAGCACGCTGGTGTCGAATTCGTTGTTCTCTCCGTAATAATATGTGGGAGGGAAGAAAGCCAGGGGCGCACCTTCCGGTTGTGCAGAAGCTATGAGGCAGTCGCAGGCGTTGATGGCCCGCCGCAGGGCTTCATCGTGATATTCCGGCACCTCACGCGCCAGGAAGCACTCCGTCTGGGCAATACCACTCCATATCTTGCAGGCGTAGCAGTTGTAAAAGTAAGTCGTGTCGGGTTTTCCGTTTGCCCAGCTCTGGCCCAGCGGACTGTCGTGCAGCGCCTTGGCGGCCCTGATCGCAGACTCGCGGTAGCCTCTGGGGGCCGGGTCGTAGGGTCCGCAGAAGGGGTTGTCCTTCTCAAAACTGCAACTCTGGGGCTCGCCAAGCAATACGCCCTGGCCATCGTATGCCTGAACAGATAGCTTTACCGGTCCGACAGGTATCTCAGTCCATATCTCTGAGATCGGGGTGCGGGGACTTTCGCTGTCAAATACGAAGAACTTCCCGCCTGCCTCTGCGGTGTAGGTATAGCCTTTCGCATTCTCAACGTCGTCAAAGTCGAATACGGGGGCGTAAATATATTTTGTGGCAAACTTGTTCCAGAAAGGAGTCTCGCCCCGGACACCGGGATGAACCGGCTGCAGGTACTCTGCTATGGCTTGGGCGTTAAGGGCCTCATAGTCAAATTCAGGAGCTGTTGATTTTTTGCCATTGCAGCTGGCGGCCATCATGCAGCACACGGCTGCGGCTGCGATATAGAGAGTGAATGATTTCTTCATGGTATCTGTTTTAACGTAAAAAACAACTGGATTTATTTGGCTATGGCGGCAAATCTGGTCAGGGCCACGATACTTTGCCATGTGCAGTTGGACCAGATGTCATTGTGATTCTCCGGATCTTCGTTGTACATCACGGTAGGGATGCGGCCGTTTTCCTGCTGTACCTTTACCAGGCTGTCCACCAGAGTCTTGGCCTTGGCAAGTGCGAGCAAATCGCCGGTATGCTCATATATCCTCATCCAGGCCATTGCAACGCCGGCTGTGCTATGGTCCACCGGAACCTGGAAGACGAACTGCTCATATACGAAGGGTACGACCTCCTGCACGCTCTCTTCGCCGAAGGCTACGTCCAATGGAGACCCCCATAGGGTGAACTGGTCCTCTGTAAAGCGGGCCATCTCGAAGCATGCGTCTATCTCTGCCTGGGAAGGTTTGGGTTTTGCAAGCAGGTAGTCTATGCAGTCAACAGCCACGCAGTTGGTAAGGTCCTGGAAAGGCTCGTGGCCCTCAACCTCGACATCCTCGAACTGGCCGTTGAAGTTGAAGGTGGCGATGGGGTTTGCCCAAAGCCATGCTTCCGACTTGGCAACCATATCCTCGTAACCTTTCACGCCGTACTGATCTTTCAGCCGCTGTGCGAGCTGGAGTATGGTGGTGGGCATGCACGGAGCCGGAATGGTGGGCTCTCCGGTGAAGTAGTTGACTTTCATTGGCCAGAAGCCGTCTGCTCCCTGAAGGGCGCGGTAGGTCTCTGCGATATGGCAGGCAAAATCGAAGTACTTCTTATCTTTTGTGGCGTCGTAAAGGTCAAGCAACGCTTTTGCGGCGCAGACAGCCTCCACAAACATAGTGGTCTCCTGGTTACGGTCCAGCACTCCGGAAAGGCTTTCGGACCCCGGGCCCCTGAAATAGGTCGGCGGGAAGTACGCCAGAGGTTCGTCGGCCGGTCTGGAGTATTTCATAAGCGCTGCGGCTGCGTTGCGGGCCACCTTAAGGGCTTCATCTTTATATTCAGGCTTGTTGGCGGCAAGAAAGCACTCGCACTGGACGGTGGCGCTCCAAATCTTGCACGGATAACTGTTGAAACGATAACCCAGGTCGGGTTCGCCGGTTTTGAGCCAAAGCTGGCCTATGGGGCTATTGTGGATGAATTCTGCGGCGCGAACGGCAGCTCCCATATAATCATCGGAAACAGATTCGTAAGGGCCGATGAAGGGGTAATCTTTGGTGAAAGAGCGCGACTGAGGCTCACCCACCGGCTCTTTTTCAGCTCCGATGGCCTGCACGCTGAGGTCTATCTTGCCGAACGGCAGTTCGCCCCAGATTGGTGAAAGTGCGGCGCGCGGTGTGTCTGAGGTGAAAAATAAGGTGGTGTCACCGCCGGTGGCGGAAAAGACATAGGCGGCGGCGCCGTCCACATCGTCAAAATCAAACGCCGGGGCGTAGGTAAACTTGAAGGCGAATTTGTTCCAGAAGGGTGTCTCGCCGCGAACGCCGGGATGGACAGGGTTAAGATACTCCCTGGCAGCCTGTTCGTTAAGTATCTCATAGTCCAGGAAGGGCATTCCGCTACTTTTGGGCTTGCATCCGGCAAGACATACCAGTGCGGATGCGAATAATATAACGAGTGAGGACTTTTTCATAGTTCAGGTATAGGTTATTTAGAATTTAAGATATTGTCCAGGCGGAGCAACTTCTGCACGCTGCTGTAAGTGCAATTGACCCAGTGCTCGCTGATATCTACGCTGGCGTCCTGGTAGAGCGACGTAGGGATACAGCCGCATTCGGGGTCCTGAATCTTTACGATACTGTCTATCAGGGCCTTGGCCTTGGCGAGCGCCAATAAATCGCCGGTGGTCTCGTAGATATGCATCCATGCATTTGCCACACCTACAGTGCTCGCATCTATCGGGCACTGGAAAGAGTATTGTTCAAACACGAACGGAGTTGTAAAGGCGTCACCGGCATTTGCGTCGGCATCCTCCGCCACGGGGGAGTGCCAGCGGGTGAACTGGTCCTCTGCAAAGCGGACCATCCCTATGCTTGCTTCAATCTCCTTCTTAGTGGGTTTGGGCTTGCTCAGGAAATAGTCCACGCAGTCCACGGCGATGCAGTTGGTGAGGTTCTGGAATGTCGCCTTGTCGGCCACAGTAACATCCTCAAACTGGCCGTTGAAATTGAAGCTGGCGATGGTGTTCTCCCAGAGCCATTCTTCTGTGGTGGCAATCATCTCTTCAAAACCCTTTACGCCATACTGGTCGTGGAGCCGCTGAGCAAGCTGAAGAATTGAGGTGGGCATGCAGCGGGCAGGAGTGATGGATTCGCCTGTGTGTATGTTCACCTTTACGGGCCAGGAGCCGTCCTCTGCCTGAAGGTTGCGGTAGGTCTCTGCAATATGGAGGGCGTGGTCAAAATACTTCTGCTCTTTTGTGCTGTCGTAGAGATCCAGCAGCGCCCGGGCCGCCAACACGGCGTCGGCAAACATAGTGTAATCACGGTTGCGGTCAATTACCCGCTGGATGTACCAGATGTATTTTACCCCTTCGCGCGAATAATATGTCGGGGGGAAATATGGCAGCGGGCCGTCGGCGGGCTGGGAGTTGGCAATCAGGGCATCGGCAGCGGCGCGGGCGACCTTCAGCGCCTCTTCCTTCAGTTCCGGAATCTCGCTGGCAATGAAGCATTCTATCCGGATGGTGCCGCCCCATATCTTGTTGGGATAGCAGTTCAGTTCGTAGCGGAGGCTGGGCTTGTCGCCGTCGGATAGCCAGCCTTGTGCAACGGGGCTGTTATGGATAAACTTTGCCGCCATAACTGCCGCTTCCCGGTATCCTCTCGGGGCAGGCTCGTAGGGGCCGCAGAAGGGGTTGTCCCGCTCGAAACTGCGGCTCTGGGGCTCACCGACAGGCTCGCCGTCCGCACCTATCGCCTGGACGCTGAGGTTCACCTTGCCCACCGGAATCTCGTTCCAGATGGGAGAGAGCGCCTCGCGGGGGGTGTCGGCACTGAAAGAGTGTATTCCGTCGGCAGCAGTCGCTGTATAAATGTAACGCTCGGCACCTTCCATATCGTCAAAGTTGAATGCCGGAGCGTAAATGAACTTGAACGAATAGGGGTTCCAGAAGGGTGTCTCGCCCCTTACACCCGGGTGTACCGGCTGCAGGTATTCCTCCGCTGCCTGTGCATTCAACTCATCATAGTCAAACTCGGGGATCCCGCCCCGGGAGCAACTAGCAACAAGGGCGCAAAGAATTGCGCCCTTGATTGTGACGGACCAGAGTCTCTCCATTATTTTCCCATCAAGGTGAAGATTTTGTTAAGTACACTGGTGGTGCTGCTCATGGCCTGGGTATTTTGTGCCTCGGCAGCTGCCTGTTCGTCAATCTCGCCGCTGCGGGTGAGCAGTGATGCCAGCGAAGAAATGTCGGTGTTGTTCACCAGAGATGCCAGCAGGTTGGTAATCGTATTGCTGTTGGAGTTGCTGATGGTGTTGTTGGAACCGTTCACCAGGCCGGCCGCAAAGCTGCCCAGGACAGAGTTGTTCTGGCTGTTGCCCTTCAGGCTCTGGATGCTGGTGGCAAGAGTTGCGAGGTTGATCAGGTTGCTGATGTTGCTGGTGTCAAGCCTGCCATCCTTCAAGAACTGGGTAAACAGACTGGTGAGGGCGGAGCCGGTGGTGGTGCCGTTGGAAGAAGGGTTGGCGGCAGTTGAGCCGGTGAGACCGCATGAGGTGGTGATGAATGCAGTGAGTACGAAAGCTGCAATTACGGATAATAATTTTTTCATGGTCGTTTATTTAAATGTTATAGATTATTTCTCGGATTTAACCTCCGGAAGTTCCAATCCATATTTCTTGCGGCGGTCTTCTATCTTCAGCAGGAAGGTGAAGATGAATGCCAGCACGCCGAAAGATGAGAATATCAACATCGGTGCCAGATAACCGCCCGTCTTGTCAAGGACTACGCCGATGAGCAGCGGCACCAGGCACAGGCCGATGTTCTGCACCCAGAAAATGAGGCAGTATGCGCTGCCCAGCACCTTCTCGTCGATAATTTTGGGGACTGACGGCCAGAGGGCTGCGGGCACCAGCGAGAACGACACGCCCAGCACCAGAATCAACACCAGGGCGAGCCACTTGCTGGGGAATGCGGGCAGCAGCAGGGCGAAGCTCAGGTGGCAGGCAACCATGATGAGCGAGCCTATAAGCAGCATGCTGGCAGCCTTGCCCTTGAACGAGATGAATGCACCCAGGAACGGGGTCAGAACCATCGCCAGGATGGGGAAGAAACTGAACAGATGTGCCGCCGTACCGGCATCAATGCCCAGGGTGGATTCAAGATAGTTGGGAGCATATCTCTGGAACGGGAAGATGGCGCTGTAATAGAGCACGCACATCAGGGCCACAATCCAGAACATCTTGCTGGAGAATATCTTTCCAAGGTCCTTGATATGGAATTCATCTTCCGGATTGGGCTCGGCAGAGAGCAACCCGGCTGCCATTAGCTGATTGTCGAACTTGCGGTCCATTATGGTGAACACGATGAAGAAAATCAGGCCGATGATAAGCAGCGCGGTGCAGAATGCCAGCGGCGCCACTACTGTGCCGAACTTGTTGTAAATCAGCGGCGAGATCCACATTACAGCGAACACGCCCAGACGGGCGATGGCCATCTCTACACCCATGGCAAGCGACATCTCCTTCCCCTTGAACCATTTGGCTATAGCCTTGGAGACGGTGGTGCCGGCCATCTCGCAGCCGCAGCCGAATATCATGAAACCCAGCGAGGCCATCTTGGCGCTGCCCGGGAGAGCGGTCCACCAGCTGCCCAGCCAGTTGCAGAAGGCAGTGGACTGGAACCAGTCGCTGATACCCACAAACTTGATGCAGGCGCCAGCCACCATAAGCGAAGCGGAGAGGATGCCGGTGTGGCGGACTCCCATCTTGTCCAGAATGATGCCGGCCAGAATCAGGAAGCCGCACACGTTAAGTATGAATTCGCTTGCGGCGTAGGTGCCGAAGGTGGTGCTGCTCCAGCTTAGCTCGCTCTCCAGCATGCTCTTGAGCGGCGACATCACGTCCACAAACATGTATGCAAAAAACATCATCGAGGCGATGAGAATCAAGGCCCCCCAGCGCGCTATGGCGCTGTCGTTCATCAATCTTGTGATTTTTTCTGTCATTTTATCGTTACTTACTAATCATCCACATTATTCAGGCAACACCAATCTTCCCCTCCGGTTACATATTCTTTTCCTTTATTACTTCCTCAATAAAACGCTTCATACCGCGGGTGGCGACATCTGTAATCTGTGTGACGCCGGGGATGGGTACGCTTACCGGCTTGGGATCAATCAGGTAGATCGGTGTCCCGGGGCGGACATATTGTACCAGGCTGGCGGCGGGATATACCTGCAAAGAGGTCCCTACAATAAGCATTATATCGGCCTCAGAGGCAATTCTGGCCGCGGTTTCAAATTTGGGTACCGCCTCACCGAACCATACGATATTGGGGCGAAGCTGCACGCCGCGCCTGTCGGTGTCGCCAAGGTTCACCGGCTTATAGCCGACGTCAATGGTGTGTTCGTCCTGGTCTGCATCTTCCGGACGCACTTTTGTAGCCTCGCCGTGCAGGTGCACCACTTTTGTGCTGCCCCCCTGTTCGTGCAGGTTGTCTATGTTCTGGGTTACTACCGTCACGTCAAAATCCTTCTCAAGCGCCGCAATCATCTTGTGGGCGTCGTTGGGCTTCTTGGTGGCAAGTTCTCCGCGCCGCTGGTTGTAGAATTCCAGTACCAGGGCACGGTTGCGCCACCAGCCCTCGATAGTGGCTACGTCGGCCACGTTATAGTTCTCCCACAAGCCGTTGCTGTCGCGGAACGTGCTTATCCCGCTCTCTGCGCTTACCCCAGCGCCGGTCAATACTACAAGCTTCTTCATATCGTTTATACGAAATAACGCTTTTTGAGCCACTGTTCAAACATCGGGTCAATCACAGAGGCTTTGTCTTCAGAATCGAAAGTTACAATTTCTTTCTTTGATAGAGCCTCCTTCAGACGAAAAACATTTGCGGAACTGTTAAGATTATACTTTGAGAGCACCTCAGAAGAGCTGAACTTGGATGCACCGTCGCAAACCGCACGCAAGAAATTCAGCTGGTTTTGTGTGAGATTGCTCACGGTGTAGCGGTAGAAGGGTTCGTGGTCGTAGAAATAAGAATCTACCGCACTGCGGAGGATGCGCTTGTTGATATAGCCTATGGCGAGATTGTCGCATATAGCGGCCAGGGTATTCATTATCAGTGGATTACCCTTTGAAGTGAGATACAAGGCCTCTCCGGTCTCTTCTTCCATGTCTTTGCCGGAATGCAGGAACCCGTTACGCAGGTAAAGCATGCTCTCCCGCTTGGACAGCGGGGAGAGGGGGATGTTGCAGTTGGTCAGGTGGAAGTATTTCTTCTGTTCAAAAATCTCTTTCATGGCGTTCACCTGCTCTCCGGTAACGATGTATGCAACCTGGTGGCCGGCCATCTCCCGCTCCATGAGTTTGAGCAGTTCGTCGCCTTTGTCAAAGTTCAGGATGTTCTGGAACTCCTTGAAATATATCACGTAATTCGCTCCGGTGTAACCCGACAGTATGTTGGGCAGGTTTATGGCGAGGGCGGTGCTGATGTTGTCAAGAGATATCTGGATGGGAAAGAGGGCGTCGCGGTTATACTCTTCGATAGGCTTGCTGAGCGCATCCACATACATTTTGCAAAGCATCCCGGCACTGGTGACGTTGAAAAGGTCCAGCGTTATCACCTTCATGGGATAGGAAGACCCCTTAAGGGTGTGCAGCGCCCTTTCCACAAGGGATTTCTTGCCGCTGCCGGGGGCGGCGTATATCGTAGTGAATCTCTTCTCCTTAATCTGTGTCGCCAGGAGATGGGCAGTGTCGCCCCTTGAAATGAATTTTTCCCCCTGTGCGATGCGCTGCCAGTCAAAATACGAAACCATCTACTCGATAAATAACATGTGTGTTACAAATGTATAAATAATAATTTTGCAATTCAAATAACTTTAGTATCTTTGCACTCCCCAAGAGGGCTTATAAAGTCGTTAAGCTATTGGCAAAGAGATATTTAGTGTAATATCCGCTTACGGCTATTAATTTTTAAAAATTAATTTATGTACGCAATCGTTGACATTGCAGGACAGCAGTTCAAGGTTGAGAAGGGCAGCAAGATATTTGTGAACCGTCTCGCAGCCGATGTTGACTCTTCGGTAAACTTTGACAAAGTCCTTCTGATCGACAACGAAGGTGCTGTCCAGGTTGGCGCACCCTATGTTGCCGGCGCTACTGTAAAGGCTACCGTAATGGAGCACTGCAAGGCTGACAAGGTTATCGTTTTCCACAAGATCCGCCGCAAAGGTATGAGCAAGAAGAACGGTCACCGTCAGTATCTGACTAAAATTCAAATCGACGAAATCGCTTAAACCAGTTTAGACTATGGCTCACAAAAAAGGTGTCGGTAGTTCAAAGAACGGCCGTGAATCGGAAAGCAAACGCTTAGGCGTTAAATTGTTCGGCGGTCAGGCTGCCAAGGCTGGCAACATCCTGGTCCGTCAGAGAGGCACTGTCCACAATCCCGGCGAGAATGTCGGAATGGGTAGGGACCATACTCTTTACGCATTGGTCGATGGTACAGTGGCATTCAAGAAAACCCGTGGCAACAAGTCTTTCGTTTCTGTAATTCCTGCAGCTCCCGCTGAGGCAGAGGCGTAATTCCCGTCCAGGTTTTTATCTAAGAATAATGGGCATCCCGCATGGGTTGCCCATTTTTTTCGATTCGAGGAAGCGGATGACGGTGAAATCGTGTGCGGATGTGTCGTCTAAGTGCCAATAACGTCCGGAGGACGTTATCGACGGTAGCCGCCAGGAACCAGACGCTTCCAGGACCTGGCTTTTGAATATTTCGGAAGCTCCACGGCGTCTATCGTTCAGACCGCTCGGTGCAGACACCTCCGCTTGCAATGCTTTCCTGGCAAAAATCTGCCCATGAAAGCATTCAAGCTACGGTATTTGTCTGCACTTCGCTCCATGCCAACGGTCCAGCCAAAGCGCCCCTACGTTTTGTTTAGGGATCCACGAAACTTTGGCGGGAGCGCAACCCTTTTCCTGCTTAATGTCCTTGGCGCCTCCACTGCCGCGGGGACGGGTGTGACCGCCGCGAATCTCCTGGCGCTTTGGCTGGACAGAAAAAGGGGTTCTGTCCAGCATAAGTGGCGGATATGGCACAGTCGCCTTATTCCAGCAATCACAAGCGGACGATGTACGCCCTTAGACCACTGTGTCATGGGGGACCCCGCTTTGTTTGCTGATATCAGCAAACAGAGCGGACACCTCTGCTCCTTACACACACTAAACGGCATTCAATCCGCTTGTGATTGCCAAAAAAAATTTCGACGGCCACAGGCCGTATTTCCTTCGAGGGGCTCCCGCCCCAATGACAGGAGGTTTTGATGATGCCCGCCTTCGCTGGCAACTGACTCGCTGGGCTTACGCCCTTGCAAGTCTTTTATTCTGTAACGGCTCGTACAGATCGCCCGTCGCAACAGCCGTTGGACCTGTAGACTCCACCCGAATAGAAGCTCACGTAGCACGCGAGGTCCGGGTTGTCCGCCTCGAGGGAAGAAGACCAGTAGCCGCCGAGGGACCCCGCAAAGTAGAGGTCGGTATCGCTCCGGCAGCCAGCGGCGGGCAGGAATATGCTGTTTCCGTTGGTGTTGCTAGTAACCAGATACCCGTTTACTTCATTCTGTGTGGTCCAGGTCCAGGTGCATTCATCTATCAGTTCCTCCCACTCTTCAAGTGTTGGCATTCTCCATGTGTCTCCCCAATTTACTGTGGCTGCGTCATCCTCGGCGTCGAGGAATGCATTATCTCCTATATTATCCCTGTTGTGTGAGTCTCTGTTGTAACCGCCCTCTTTTCCTTCCTTCCAGACCAACGGGTCCTGGCTGCTGTAATAAGGCTCAGTCTCACCCCAGGCGAAGTAATCACCGTACTCCTCTGGAGCGTTCGCACCGATGTTGCAGGTTGCCCACTTGAGGCCCGAAGTCAAGCCGAGATCGACGGCGGTCCCGGGGAATGTGTTATCGGTGAAACTATCTGAGAAGCGCAGGAAGGCGGCCTTGCCCTTGTTCACTACGCGGGAGACTACCGGAGCGGTGTATATGCCGGCATCGGTCACCAGTGTGGCAATCAAGGTCTTAGCGCTGAAGTCCAGCGGCTGTACGGCCATATAGGCACGGACCGTCTCATTCTGCTCTGTTGTTGTGGTGTTCTCAAATCGGAGGGTGAGGGACTCCTTGGTTTCTATCGGTGTAACCATAGGGTTATTCCCCGAGATATCCAGCGCAGCCTTCTCTACGAAGATGGCCTCGTCGCACGATATTGTCAACGATGTGATGGTTGCGGGTTCGGGGACTACGATGTCTATGTAGAGAATAGAGCCCTGTCTGTCCATCTGGAAGGTGACCATATTGTTTTGGGGCGTAGTCTTGGCGGATGCCAGGAAATCGTATGCCGAGAGATGTACAAAGCTGCCGTTGCCATTCTGTACCTGTCCCGAATAATCCATAATGATGGTCTTGTTGTTCTGGAAGTAGTTCCATACGCTGAACGGATAGTATGCTGCATAAGATGCATTGTTCCTCAATGCCCAGCCGCCGCCGTCGAACGTTGCGCTGGTGGAACTCGATTGAGTCTTAATAGGGAACTCCACCTGATTGCCCTCGTGGGGAAAGATGCCGAGGGTGTCACCTGCCGCCCAATTGAACACAAGTGCGCTGCCGTCGTCCACTGATGTCGCTTTTGTCTGAACAGCGCCATTTATCGGCTCGAACTCTATTTCGCCAGGACCAACGAACTTGATGGTATTGATGTACCCCAGCTCTTCCAGATTTGATTGTTTGTCTGTGACACATGCTGTCATTGACATCAGTAATATTGATGCCACAAGGAGTTTGATGTTCCTCATAACTTAGTCATGTTTATTTGTTATCTGTTTATTATTCACGTGTAATGAAAGATTCCCTGTCAAATGTACGCATTACATTTAGCAACTACAACCCTATGATTCCGTCCTGCCAAAGCGCTCCTTCACTTTTTAAAATCAATCATTACGTTTTCAGAAACATAAATATTTGATTATTATTTAATTACAACCTATACAAAACTGCTGTTTAAGGGTTATATTTGCTATCGGAAGTCTTATTATTAATCAATTATTTGTAGTATGAACAGCTTAAAGAAAAAGGATGAAGAAAGGATGTCTGTGACGACGAAAGATGTGGAGGATCGAATGATTGTGTTGCGTGGCCAGCCTGTATTGATTGATGCTGATGTCGCAGAACTGTATGGTGTTGAGACCAAAGAGGTGAATCAAGCCGTTCGAAACAACCCGAATAAGTTCCCATCAGGTTACTTGTTCGAGCTTGACAAGTACGAAAAGGAAGAGGTGGTCAAAAATTTTGACCACCTTAAAAAGCTGAAATTCAGCAGTGTTGCCCCCACGGCATTTACAGAACGCGGGCTCTATATGCTTGCCACTATTCTAAAAGGAGACCAGGCTGTTAACACTACTCTGGCAATTGTTGACACTTTCGTCAGAGTAAGAGAACTCGCGCGAACGATGGAAGCTCTTCAGGATGTGGAAGATGGAGGGGCCCTGCAACGCACCATGCTTCAACGCATAGGAACAATACTGGCCGATGTCGTCGGACATAACTTGCGCACCCGTACTACCGAGACGGATATTGAACTCAATTTTGCTGTTGTCAAGATTAAGCACAAAGTAATTCGCCAGGACGAGCCTCCGCTATCGCCTGCAGGCGATTAATAAGGGATCACCGGGAAAGCAGAGCTCTGGCGGTGGCTATATTTCTCTTAGAACAAAAGGCATTTCAGCCCTCGCTGAAATGCCTTAAGTTGGGACTAGTTATGAGATAATCAAACTACTTGTGGTAACAAAGATAACGACTTTTATGAATAATCCAAAAGACTCTTTGCAATCAGTGCTTATGAAAGAACCCCTATATCGCCTGCACATCCCCAGCCGGCATCCAGCCCTGGCGGCCGTCGGAGATTTGGACTTTGAGCCAGGAGCCGAGTTCGTCGAGAATCTCGACTTTGGTCCCTTCGTGCAGGATGAAGAGCGATTTGCCATCCTCTCCGGGAGAACTCTTTACAGAGGATACCGGAAGCATCACTATGCCCTCGCTCTCGCTGACCACGTCGTGCCTCTCGCTCAGTGAGAAGATGAATGACGATATGGCAAGGACAAAGAATACGCATGCCAGTATAAAGGCAAAACGGCGCAGACCCAGAGTGCGGAAATACCTGAAGCCCAGCAGGGCGACAGCCACAAGCAGCATTAGCGACAGAGCTACCCAGGCCCACGCATTGCTGGAGAGCAGATACTTGATATCCTTCACCCATTTTGCCAGAATGAACTCCGGCACCACCTCGATACGGTCCAGCACAGATTCGCGGGCGATCTCCAGATTGAACTTTGCATCGGCATTTGAGGGGTTCAGTTTGAGCGCTTTTTCCCAATAGAGAATCGACTCTCCCAGTTCACCGTTTTTGTAATATGCGTTAGCGATATTGTAATACAGTTTGTCTGAAACAAGCCCCTGCTGCTCAATCTGCTGGTACTGCGTCAACGCACCCTGCCAGTCGCCGTTAGAGTACGCCTCTGCAGCACTCTGCCAAAGCTCGTTCCCGGCAGCGGAAGCCGTGAGACTCCACCCGGCGGCAAACATCAAAGCTACCACGATTGCAACCGCCTTTTTCGCATTTTTAGTACCCTTCTTCACGCCAGACTCAATCTCAGTTATGGTCTTGAGCGCATCGCGATACTGTTCTTCCATCTGCTGCGGAGTATAATCAGGTGCATAACGCGCCTACTCGCAGGTATTTATAATGTTCATAAGACAATCGATTGTACTCTGCTGCACACCGCGGGCAGCGAGTGATTCGCAGATGTTATCCTTGCTCAAATCTGCAACGGGCATGGTGAGTTTGTCGCTCACATAACCCATAACGGCTTTGTGCAGCTCCTCGTAATAAGCACCCACAAGTCCCTGCTCCAGATATCCCTTGCTGCGGCGCAGGCGTTCGGTGGCCATCTTGTTGGCGCGACGGTTGCGGGTACCTGCCACATCGGCCATCATCTTGCGGCGCTTGTCAAGTATCGCACAGACAATGAAGAACAGCGCCACAATCGCCGCCAGAATGGCGTAGAACGGCCAGGAAGTGACAAAAAACTCCCCTTTGCGTGACAAGGCAGGCGCCCCGGTAGCAATAAAGCGGATGTCGCTGCCTATATTGCGGACGCTCTGGCGCACACCGCCTGCGACTCCGCCATTATCCACAACCTCAACTCCATCGGAAGAAACCTTGATGGTTACAGCGGGGGCCTCGGTGGTTATATAAGACCCCTTTGAGATATCGTAATAACTGTATTTGATAGGACCGACGGTGAAATTGCCATAGCTGCGGGCAATGAAGGGGTACTCGAACACCCTGCTGCCGCCGGTACCGTTGGCCTCAGAGCGGTCTGTGGTCTTGACGTCGTAAACATCAAAGTCGGTGGGGAAGTCGACCTTGGGGGCCGAAAGCATGGTGACATTACCCTTGCCGCTCACAGTAACGATAAGCGACGAAGCCTGGTTGGCCGCTATGGAATCGTTTGCAAACCTGGCGGTGATGTTGAACTGCCCCACTCCGCCACCGAAAGAGGATGGCGCACCGGCAGGGAGCGGCTTCACCTGAAAGTTGATAGACGGAGTCGCCACACGCTTCTTAACGGTCTGATAGCTGTCAAAAAAGTCGTCGAAAATGGAGCGGGAGCGGCCGGCACTGGCACGGACACGGACCTGGCACACCGCCTCTGCAGGCTCAATGACAATGGTCCCCTCCTGCTGGGGAATCAGCATATAGCGGCGGATGACCGTGGTGTTATAGATCTTGCCGTTGATGTTCTCGCGATTCAGCTCCAGGTTGGTGGGGGCGTATGTCTCTTTGCTCCAGAAACCGTTGAAGGTGGGCAGCTTGAAATCTTCAAACCCTGCGATGTCGGCACGGGTATAAAGCTTCAGCACCGCTGTAATAGGCTCTCCCTTTACCGCAGAAGTCTTGCTCAGGTTGAGCCTCATAAAGATATCCTCGTTGGATACCGTACCGGTGATGGCGGGATCGGAATTCTGGCTTCCCTGTGATGCACTGCCCTGATTCTGTGAACTCTGGCCTTGCGTACTCTGGCCCTGTGAGCCCTGACCTTGTGAACCCTGGCCACCGCCCTGCCCCATGGCAGGATCTGCCTCCCCCTCAACTACCTCAACGGTTGCAGAATTGCTGGTGCATTGCTTGCCGCCCACCTTGCATGTCGCAGCCGGGATTGTATATGTACCCTTTGCAGCGGCATTAAGCAGATATGTATAGCTTGTGGTATGGCTGGACTCCCGCTTGCCGTTTATTATCGTAATCGAGCTGGAACTCCCCTTCTGGGGGCCCCACATCAGGGTAAGTCCTGCCGGAGGTGTCCAGTCAAAGTCAGAAACACTTCCGTCGGCAGTGAATACAACCCTGAACGGCTCCCCTTCCGCCACCACATTAGGCGCTTCCAAGGTGAGGTTCTGGGCATTTAGGAGTGCCGCGGCAAATAAAAGCAATAGCGTGAGGTATCTTTTCATCTTGAACATTTATCTTAGTGGACCCTACCAGTTCTTCTCTTTCTTACGCGACTTTACTGCCGCCGCCTTCTCCTTGTTGACCTTGTCCTGCGTCTCATTCTCCTTAGCCTGGATAGCCTGGAGCATCTGTTCCGCAGCTTCAGGACTTATCTTGGGTTGCGGCTGGTTCTGCTGAGGAGGCTGCTGGTCGTCGTTGTTATCCTGATTCTGGTCTTTGTCCTGGTTTTGATCCTGATCTTGCTGGTCGTCATTCTGATCTTTATTCTGATCCTTGTTCTGATCGTCCTGATTCTCCTGCTTATCCTGATTCTGGTCCTGATTATCTTTGTTCTGGTCGTTATTCTGGTTCTTGTCCTGATTTTGATCTTTGTTCTGATCCTGATTCTGCTGGTTCTGCTGGTCCTGTTGCTCTTTCTCCAGCATCTTCTGGGCATAGGCAAGGTTGCTCTTGGCATCCATGTCGCCCGGATTCAGGCGCAGCGAACTCTTGAAGGCCTCAATCGCCTCGCTCCAGCGGCGCTGCTGCAGAAAAATATCCCCCTGGTTGAAATAGGCGTCAGCTGCGCGCGGGCTGCGGGCAAGGCTGTCCAGCGCCTTGGAGGCATACTTTTCCGCCTCCTGATAATTCTCCAGCCGATAGAGATCGTTGGCAAGGTTATACTGTGCCGCCACGCTTGTGGAGTCTTTCAAAAGCGCCTTCTTATAGTCGATTTCTGCCTTGGAAAAATCGCCCTTGCGGAAACTGCGGTTGCCGCTGCGCACCTCGCGGCGGTCTGTCTGGGCAAAGGCCTGCGCACCGCAGAGTGCTATCAGTAATATCGTTATGATTAACCTTTTCATTCTGATTCCTCCTCTTTGAACAGCTGGCGGCGGTTACGGCGCGAGCCCACCAGCATCTCCAGGATAAAGAACAACAGCGCAATGCCAAAGAAATACATATACTGTTCGTCAAAGTCCTCGAACACTACCGATTTAAACTTGGAGGCCTCTATGCTGCGGATATTGTCTATGATGGGATTCAGGCCGAACTCACCCGCCGCGGCACGGACATATTCACCGTTTCCGGCTGAAGCAATCTCCCGGAGAGTCTTCTCGTCGAGGCGGGTGACAACTATGTTGCCATCCTTGTCGCGCAGCATGTCACCACCCATCGGGATGGGCTCTCCCTTGGCACTGCCGACCCCCACGCAATAGATGCGGATACCCTCTGCTGCTATGGTTTCTGCCGTCTCAAGCACGTTGCCTTCGTGGTCTTCACCGTCGGAGATGAGGATTATTGCGCGGCTCTTCTCACTCTGGGTGCTGAAGCTGCGGGCCGCGGTCATTAAGGCGTCAGCCGTAGCAGTTCCCTGGATGGGGATGGAGCCCGGCTCTATACTGTTCAGGAAGGCCTTTGCAGAGACATAATCGGTAGTTATAGGGAGCTGCACAAAACTCTCCCCGGCAAAAATCACCAGGCCGATGCGGTCACCGGCCAGTTTGTCCACCAGGCGGGAGATGGCCAGCTTGGCACGCTCCAGGCGGTTGGGAGAGTAGTCCTGCGCCAGCATGGAGTTAGATACGTCCAGCGCAATCATTATCTCCACGCCGCTGGTCTCCCTCTCCTGCAGGCGGGCCCCCAGCTGCGGCCGGGCCAGACCCAGTACAAAGAACAAGAAGGCCAGGGAGAAGAAAGTCACCTTAAGCCACCCTTTGGCCTGCGAAACCCCGGGCATCAGCTTTGCCACCAACTCGGGATCACCCAGCTTTGCAGCACGGGCCTTCTGACCCTTGCGATACCACCAGTACCCTAAGAAAAAGAAGGGTATCAGCAGCAACAGCAACAGATATTCAGCTTGAGCAATGTGCAACATCTTATGGCAACTTCTTAATAATCACAAACTTAAACAACAATTCAAGGAGCAGCAGAGCCAGCGCCCAGAGGGCAAAGGTCATAAACCGCTCAGAATAGACGGGGAAGCTGTCCACCGTGGTGCGGTTCTTCTCCATCTTGTTTATCTCACCGTAAATCTCCATCAGCTTGGTATTATCCGTAGCACGGAAATACTTGCCGCCGGTGGTCTCTGCGATCTTCTCCAGCAGAGCCTCGTCTATCTCCACCTTCATGTTCTGCACCTGGATGCCCCATGGAGTCTGAACGGGGTATGGTGCCTCCCCTTTTGCACCCACGCCAATGGTATAGACGCGAATCCCGTAAGTCTTGGCAATCTCCGCCGCCGTTTCCGGGGCAATCTCGCCACGGTTGTTAACACCGTCGGTAAGCAGGATTATCACCCTGCTCTTGGCGTCGGAATCCTTCAGCCGCGCCACGGCAGTAGCGAGGCCGTTACCGATGGCCGTTCCGTCCTCAATAAGGCCGGTCTGCACCTCCTTCATCATATTGATAAGGGTGATTCGGTCGGTGGTGACGGGGCACTGGGTATAACTCTCACCCGCAAACACCACTATGCCGATGCGGTCGGTGGGGCGGGACGCGATAAACTCGATTGCTATATCTTTTGCAGCGCCTATGCGGTCGGGCTTGAAATCGCGCGCCAGCATAGATGTGGAGACGTCCATATCGAGCACGATGTCGATACCCTCAGTATCTACCTTGTCGAATTTTTTGGAGTCGCGAGGACGGGCGATGGCCACTATCAGCAGCGCAAGCGCCCCGATACGGAGTACGAACGGCACATGGCGCAGGGCACGCATCAGCCAGGAGGGCTTATAGCTCCACCGCTGCAGATTGCTCACCTGCAAGGCGGGAGCGCGCCCTTTAAGTTCCCTGAACACATACAGGGCAACCAGAGGTATCAGCAGCAGCTCCAGCCAGAGCAGTTTTGGATATTCAAAAAACATATTAATCCTCCTCTTTCTTCTCTTCGTCCAACTGGGTCATATAAGTGGCATTCACAAAGCGTACGGCATCGGGGATAACCTCCTCGTTCTCCTCTGCAGAGGCCTGGTACTTTGCAAATTTCACAAGGTCGGCCCGGGTGAAGAGTTCCTCCATATTGTCGTACAGCTTAGGATCCAGATCCTGTTGCTTGAGGTCGGCAAGCATCTCTCGCGAGGGGCGCTCCATGGTCACGATACCATAGCGGCCCGCAATGTAAACGCGCAGCGCATCGGTAACCTCGGTGTAGAACTGCTTCTGCTTGTCGTTCTGCCATAGCTTCTGCTTGCGTATCTTATCCAAGGCACGCAGCGCCACGATGTGGGGCGGATCCTTCACAATGGGCTTGCCCATAAAGGTCCGGTTGGCGCGGCGCATCCTTATCCAACGGACTATAGCGTATATCAGGGCTGCAACCAGCAGCGCCAGCAGCACCCAGGGTATCACCTCTTTGAATTTGAGCGGATATTTAATCTGGCCTTTGATATCCTTGATTACATAGGTGGCAGTATCAATAGGGACTGTGGTGACCTCCAGTGTCGGCCCCTCCATGAAAAGGGTGTCCACCTTGCCGCTCTTGCGCTCTATCATTGCAATCAGCGGCGGGAGATAATAGCTTCCGGAATCGAAGCTGGTGAGAATCACCTTCCCCTCTATCTCGATTTTCTTGCGGTTGGAAGCTATGGTATCTATGGCCAGCGGCTTGATAATTTCCACCCCCGGTGCCGGCGGATCGGCAATATCCTCAAGGAAATACTTCTCGCCCGGCTCCATCTGCAGCGGAATGATCCACTCCAACTGGTCGCCTATGAGTATGGTATCGCGGGAGAGGCGGGTGGCAGGAGCGCTCTCCTGTCCGCTCATGAGCACTGCAGAAGCCAGCAGCACAACTAAGCAAGACAATAATCTTCTCATTTCAACCCCCTGTTCTTGAAAAAGCCAATCAGGCCCTGGACATAATCCTGGTCCGTGGCTATGCTCACATTGTCAATACGGTATTTGTTCAGGAGCTGCCGGCACTCTTCGTCGGCCTGGTGAGAACGCTTCTCATAGGCCTTTCGCATCGCACGTGAAGAGGTATCGACCCACTCTGTGGCTCCGGTTTCAGAATCCCTCACCAGCACAAGGCCGAGGTTAGGAATCTCCTTCTCCCGTTTGTCATAGACATTTATCACTGAGAGGTCGTGCCGGTTTGCGGCAATCTTGAGGGCATCCTCATAGCGGGGATGTCCCTGTGCGTCGGTATCCATCATATCGGAGAGGAGAAACGCAGTGCAGCGCTTCTTGAGGGCGTTGGTCAGGTAGTGAAGCGCCTCGCTGATATCGGTCCCCTGGTCTTCCGGAGTAAACTCCACCAGCTCGCGGATGATGTGCAGCAGGTGGCTGCGCCCCTTCTTGGGAGGGATGAACTTTTCAACCTTGTCGCTGAAAAGTATCGCCCCCACCTTATCGTTGTTGATAGAGGCGGAGAACGACAGCACGGCGGCTATCTCTGTGGCAAGGTCCTGCTTGCTGCGGACGGTGGTGCCGAAGGCGCGCGATCCGCTTACGTCCACCAGCAGCATCAGAGTGAGTTCGCGCTCCTCTTCAAACACCTTCACGTAAGGCGCACGGAGGCGGGCGGTGACGTTCCAGTCCATGTTGCGGACGTCGTCGCCATACTGGTATTCGCGCACCTCGGAGAAGGTCATGCCGCGCCCCTTGAACGCACTGTGATACTCTCCCGCAAACATCTGGTGCGAGAGCGATTTTGTACGTATCTCTATCTTACGAACCTTTTTTAACAGCTCATTACTGTCCATCGCAAAAGCCTCCCGCTACTACGGCACTTCAATGGTATTCAATATGTCAGAGATGATATTTTCTGATGTGATATTGTCGGCTTCGGCTTCGTATGTCAGGCCGATACGGTGGCGGAGAACCTCGTAGCAGACGGCGCGAACATCCTCCGGAATCACATAACCGCGGCGGCGGATAAAAGCATAGGCCTTGGAGGCCATAGAGAGCGAGATGCTTGCACGCGGACTGCCGCCAAAGGCAATCATGTTCTTGAACTTGCCCAGACCGTATTCCTCAGGGTCGCGGGTTGCGAACACTATATCCACGATGTACTTCTCTATCTTCTCGTCCATATAGACTTCGCGGACCACCTTGCGGGCACGCACGATGTCCTCCGGCTTGATTACCACGTTGGGCTTGGGCAAGCCTTCGCCGGTATTGTTCATGCGGATAATCTGCTTCTCCTCCTCTTTCTTGGGATACTTGACCACGACCTTGAGCATGAAACGGTCCACCTGCGCCTCGGGCAGCGGGTAGGTACCCTCCTGCTCAATGGGGTTCTGGGTAGCCATTACCAGGAAAGGCTCGGGCAGGCGGAAGCTCTCGTCACCGATGGTGACCTGGCGCTCTTGCATCGCCTCCAGCAGCGCACTCTGCACCTTTGCCGGAGAACGGTTTATCTCATCCGCCAGGATAAAGTTGGCAAAGATGGGGCCCTTCTTGATCTGGAACTGCTCGCTCTTCTGGCTGTAAATCAAGGTGCCGGTGACATCGGCAGGGAGCAGGTCGGGGGTGAACTGGATGCGGCTGAACTTTGCATCCATGGTAGAAGCCAGTGTATTGATAGCCAAAGTCTTTGCCAATCCCGGAACACCTTCAAGAAGAATGTGTCCGTTTGCCAGCAAACCGATGAGCAGGTTCTCTATAAGAGGTTTCTGTCCCACGATTACCTTGCCCATCTCCATCTGCACCAGATCTACGAACGCACTTTCGCGCTGCAGACGTTCATTCAGTTCTTTGATGTTTTCACTGTCCATATCAAAATGTTTTGTAAATTTGCTTGTTATACATCTTACAAAAATAGCAATATTTTCCCAATGCGATTCTTTGTCTCGGTATCATACAACGGGGAACGCTACAGCGGATGGCAGCGGCAGCTAAACGCCACCACAGTGCAGGAGATACTGGAGGACGCCATGTCCAAAGCACTGGGCTGCCCCACCGCCCTCACAGGCGCCGGGCGTACCGATGCGGGAGTAAGTGCCAGCGGCTATTTTGCCCATTTTGACCATTCCCGGGAAATCAAAGAACCAGCGCACCTTTTGTACAAAATAAATGCCATCCTGCCCTCTGACATAGTGGCAAACTTCATAGCCAGCGTAGCCCCCCAGGCACACGCCCGCTTTGACGCTACCAGCCGCAGTTACCGGTACAAAGTGCACACCGGCCGGGACCCCTTTGCATGGCACTCCTTCTACTGCAAGTTTAACCTTGACCTCGACGCCATGAACCGGGCCGCGGCTCTCCTTACAGGGCAGCGCGACTTCTCCAGCTTTGAAAAGGTCGGGGCCGACAACAAAACCTCCATCTGCAATGTGTCCCATGCCCAATGGACCGCCATAGATGCCACCCACCTGCAGTTTGACATCACTGCCGACCGCTTCCTGCGCAACATGGTACGGGCTATAGTTGGCACGCTGCTGGATGTGGGACGGGGAAAACTGCAGCCAGAAGATATTCCGGCACTGCTGGAAAAGGGCGACCGCAGCGCCGCCGGACAGTCGGTTCCGGGGGAGCCGCTGATGCTTCGCGAGATAACTTATCCCTACCCTCTTTTGCCATTATGACCTTTTTGTTTTATTTTGCAACCGCTTTTGGCACTAATTTCGAAAACGAATAAAATTATTAAATATCAAAACAATGTTACTGACCACATTTCTTCAAGCATCCGACGAACTTGCGACAACCGTAAACGAAGTTGCAGAGGATGCATCGTTCTCTCTCCTTGGCATGGCCACCAAAGGCGGCTGGCTGATGATTGTACTCGTAATTCTCTCATTAGTTGCGATATACGTGTTTGCAGAGAGACTCTACGCTATCAACCACGCCGCTAAAGTTGACAAGAACTTTACAAAAGACATCACCGACTATCTGCAGGACGGCAAGAAGAAGAGCGCCCTGGCCCTCTGCAAGAAGAGCGACACCCCTATCGCACGCATGCTTGAGAAGGGTATCGAGCGTATGGGACGCCCCCTGCACGACATACAGGCAGCCGTAGAGAATGTCGGCAACCTTGAGGTAGCTCGCCTGGAGAAAGGCCTACCGATACTGGCCTCCATCGCCGGCGGCGCCCCGATG
>JAGABI010000041.1 GCA_017614715.1 Bacteroidales bacterium
CACACCATGTTTGAGATGTTGGGCAACTGGAGCTTTGGCGACTACTCCAAGAAAGAGGCGATCGGCTGGGCCTGGGAGTTGCTCACTGAGGTTTACAAACTGGACAAGAGCCGCCTGTACGCCACCGTATTCGAGGGTTACGCCCCCGACGGCCTGGAGATGGACAGCGAGGCCCGCGGTTACTGGCAGCAGTACCTGCCTGACGACCATATCCTGCTGGGCAACAAGCACGACAACTTCTGGGAGATGGGTGACACCGGTCCCTGCGGCCCCTGCAGCGAGATTCATATTGACCTGCGCGACGAGGCGGAGATTGCAGCCAAACCGGGCCGCGAACTGGTCAACGAAGGCCACCCGCTGGTGATTGAGATATGGAACCTGGTGTTCATGCAGTACAACCGCAAGGCCAACGGCTCCCTGGAGAACCTCCCCGCTAAGCATATCGACACCGGTATGGGCTTTGAACGCCTCTGCATGGCCCTTCAGGGGAAAAAGAGCAACTACGACACCGATGTCTTCACCGGCATGATAAGCGCCATCGCCGCACTCAGCGGCAAGAGCTACGATGAAGGCGGGCAGACGGCAGTAGCGATGCGCGTGATTGCCGACCACATCCGCGCCATAAGCTTCTCAATAGCGGACGGACAGCTCCCCAGCAACAACAAGGCTGGATATGTTATCCGCCGCATCCTGCGTCGTGCAGTACGCTACGGTTATACTTTCCTCGACCTCAAAGAGCCGTTCCTCTGCCTGCTGGTACCCACCCTCATTGCAGAGATGGGCGACGCATTCCCCGAGCTCCGCGCCCAGCAGACGCTCATCACCCGCGTAATAAAGGAAGAGGAGGATGCGTTCCTCCGCACACTTGACAAGGGTATCCGCCTGATGGACAACATCATGGAGAAGTCAAAGGAGACCAAAGTCATCAGCGGCAAGGATGCCTTCACCCTTTATGACACATTCGGTTTCCCGATTGACCTTAGTGAACTCATAGCCCGTGAGAACGGCTTCGAGATAGACCTTCCGGAGTTCAACGTAGAGCTCGAGAAGCAAAAAGAGCGCGCCCGCAACGCCACCTCTATACAGACAGGTGACTGGGTGGAGCTTCTGCCCCAGGCACAGAGCGAGTTTGTGGGTTACGACACCACCGAGACCGACTCGCGCATTGTAAAGTACCGCACCGTTACCGCAAAGAACAAGGAGCAGATACAGATTGTATTGGATGTCACCCCCTTCTACGCAGAGATGGGCGGCGAGGTTGGCGACACCGGCGAGATCCGCTCTGCCGACGGCGAACGTCTCCAGGTGCTCAACACCATCAAGGAGAACGGCCTGCCGATACACCTGGTGGACCACCTCCCCGGAGATCCCACCGCAGAATTCCACGCCACAGTGGATGTGGAGCGCCGCACCAACATCCAGAACAACCACACTGCGACCCACCTGCTGCACTATGTGCTGCGCAAGATACTTGGCACCCATGTTGAGCAGAAGGGTTCGTATGTAGGCGCAGCATCGTTCCGCTTTGACTTCTCCCACTACGAGAAGGTCTCCAAAGAGACTCTTGACAAGGTGGAACGCATGGTCAATGCCCTGATACGCGCCAACGCCCCGCTGGAGGAGTTCCGCGAAATCAGCATAGATGAGGCCCGCAACCGTGGCGCCATGGCGCTGTTCGGTGAAAAATACGGCGACAAGGTCCGCATGATCAAGTTTGGCGACTCGGTTGAACTCTGTGGCGGCTGCCATGCTCCCGCAACCGGCAACATAGGTTATTTCAGGATTTTGAACGAGAGCGCCGTAGCCGCAGGCGTACGCCGTATCGAGGCTACGACAGGCATCAACGCAGAACTCTCTGTCGACGTTCTGGAAGATATCCTGGAGAAGGTGCGCTCAATGTTCAACAACGCCGGAGACCCCGCCGCCGCCATCAGCCGCATCATTGAGGAGAACGAGCAATACAAGAAATCTTTCGAGGCTATCCAGAAAGAGAAGATTGCCGACATGAAGGCTTCGTTGCTCAAAAACGCACAGACCGTCAACGGCAAGACCATCCTCACCCTTACCGAGTGCCCCTCTATGGATGTTGCCAAGAGCATAGCCCACGAGCTGCACTCAGAGACTTCAAACACAGCATTGGTGGCTGCGTTTGAATCGATGGACCACAAGCCCTGCCTTGTGGTGATGTACACCGACGACCTGGTTGCCGGGGGCCTCGATGCCGGCTCTGACATACGCCAGGCGGCACAATTCATCCAGGGGGGCGGCGGTGGCCAGAAGTTCCTCGCCACGGCAGGTGGCAAGAATCTTGCAGGTCTGCCCGAGGCCCTCAAAAAGCTCACGGAACTGGCTGCCCGCTAACCCCAGCTGATGAAAAAGCTCGATCAGTATATACTTAAGTCATTTTTGGGACCGTTCATCCTGACGTTCTCAATAGTGTTGTTTATACTGGTCATGCAGTTCCTCTGGCTCTACATAGACGAGCTGGTCGGTAAAGGTCTCTCTTTCGGGGTCATTTTGGAGTTTATGGCCTGGGGCAGCGCAACCCTGCTGCCGATGGTGCTCCCGCTGGCCACCCTGCTCGCATCCATTATGACGCTGGGCGGCATGGGCGAGAACAACGAGCTGCTGGCCATCAAAAGCGCCGGCATATCGCTGGCCCGCGTGCTGCTGCCGCTGATATTCGTGGCGGTGGGCATCTCCATAGGAGCCTTCTTCATCTCCAACGACCTTATTCCGGTGGCCTACAAGAAGATTTATGCGCTGCGCGACGATATCGGCCGCACCAAGGAGGTCATAAAGATCCCCACCGGCATCTTTTACGACGGCATCGACGGTTATATGCTCCGGGTGGATTCCCATAACGACGATACGGGGCAGATGCACGACATCATCGTGTACGACCACACCAGCAATATGGGGAACAACTCCATGACGGTTGCCGATTCAGGGTCCATACGTGTCTCAGACGACGGCGCCACCATAATCTTCATGCTCTACAACGGCACCTCATATAACGAGGAGAATATCTACAAGTCGCGCGACACAACTCTCAAGCAGGATATCATCACCTTTGACGAGCAGAAGATGATTGTATCCCGCGACGACTACTCTTTCGAGCGCAGCGACGACGACCGCTTTGGCAACGAGGTCATGGCCAAGGACCTGAAGATGCTCCATCACGACCGGGACTCGCTCTCTACCGAGTTTGCAGAGGTCAAACCCGCCACTGTGAGGCGATTTGCCTTTACCGACGCTTTTAAGCGTGTGAGCCAGCTGGATACACTTATAATAATGAACCACAACTTGAGCGATGGCGAAGATTGGGACTTCAAGGCGTGGAAAGACAGCGTGATGACCACCCGCACAGTACGTGACCTGGAGCTCACGGAGCACGCGTTGGAGAGTCTGGAATCGCAGCGGGTCGCTTTGGAGGATTACGACCGCAACACCTACCGATATGTATCTCCAATCCGCAAGATGCTCATAGAAGAGTACCGCAAATTCACCCTTTCGCTGGCCTGCCTGCTATTCTTCTTTATCGGCGCTCCGCTGGGCAGCATCCTCCGCAAAGGTGGCCTGGGCACGCCGGTGATTGTTTCTTCGCTCATTTTCCTCCTTTACTGGGTGGTGGATATCAGCGGTAAGAAGCTCGCCCGAGACGGGGCAATCACCCCGTTTGAGGGGTCGTTCATATCTTCTGCGGTGCTGCTCCCGGTGGGTATGCTGCTGCTATGGCTCGCCATCCGCGAGAAAACCATCAATTTCGGCGCAATCAAAGACAAATTCAAGGAGTTGACAAAGAAGGCCGACAAGTGGCTGCGCAAGTCCACCGCGTTCCTCAAGAAGAACCACGGCATCATCAAGGTGGTTTACATGGGTACGCCGGAGTTTGCCGTGGGACCGCTCAAGGCACTTATGGAAAATGAATACGAGATTGCGGGCGTAGTCACCGTCCCGGACAAGCAGAGCGGCCGCGGCCTCAAGGTCAACCAGAGCGCCGTCAAGCAGTTCGCCCTGGAGAAAGGCCTGCCGCTGCTGCAGCCCGTTTCACTCAAGGATCCCGAGTTCCTGGCACAACTCAAGGCGCTGGATGCCGATATGTTCGTGGTAGTGGCCTTCCGTATGCTGCCCAAAGAGGTATGGGCAATGCCGCGCCTTGGCACCTTCAACCTGCACGCATCGCTGCTGCCGCGCTACCGCGGCGCCGCCCCCATCAACTGGGCCATCATAAACGGCGAGAAGCAGACAGGCGTGACCACTTTCCTGATAGATGAGCAGATTGATACCGGCAGGATACTGTTCAGCGAGCCGTGCATGATTGAGGATTACGACACCTTCGGAACTCTTCACGACAAGCTTTGCACCATGGGCTCCGCCCTGGTGGTCAAGACGGCCGACGCCCTTGCCCGCAACCGGGCCAAGCCGCAGGAGCAGGATTCGTTCGCACGCCTCATCCCGGCACCCAAGATCACAAAAGAGATCTGCCGCATAGACTGGAGCATAGAGGGCTACCGGATTGTGAACCTTATACGCGGTCTTGCGCCGTACCCGGGGGCATATACGACTATCGTGAACAATGGCGTGGAGACCACCATGAAAGTGTTCGAAGCTTTTGTTTATACCGACCAGAAGAGCGAAGTTCCAGGCACTATTTTCACCGACGGCAAGAGCTACCTGGGCGTTGCCTGCGGCAACTATTCCGTCCGCCTGCTGGATGTCCAACTGGCTGGCAAGAAGCGCATGGAAATCGCCGACTTCCTGCGCGGATGGCGCCCCGGCGAGGACTGCAAGTTCGTATAGTATATAACGCCTTATCTCTAAGCTGTGTCAAAGCAGAATACATCAAACGCTACCGACCGTACGGTCTTGCAACTGAGCAGTATTGTGATTCTGGCCGCAGGAGACTTTCCACGGAGTGAGCCTGTGCTCCGCCTGCTGGATGAGGCCGACCTTATTGCCTGCTGCGACAGCGCGGCCGTAAAGTTGCTTGAACAGGGCCGCCGCAGTTTCTCAAGCGGCGAACTGGAAGAGGGGCTGCACCTGGGCGAAAGCCGCTGGGAACCCGGCCTGATAGTAGGCGATATGGACTCTCTCCCGTCCGATATCCGGGAGCACTATTCCGACAGGATGGTGTTCCGCAGCGGCCAGGACGACAACGACCTGACCAAGACCTTCCACGAAGTCATCAAACTTGCTCCCCACCGTATCCACATCCTTGGCGCCACCGGCAGGCGCGAGGACCACACTCTGGGCAATATATCACTGCTGGCGGATTATGTCCGCGAAATTGAATCGGCTGGAATCCGCTGCGAGATAGATATGGTGAGCGACTACGGAGTGTTCTGTGCCGCCACCGGCACCCGCTCCTTCGCTTGCCTCCCCGGCCAGGAAATCAGCATCTTCGCCTTTGACAACTCACTGCAGATGAAGGCAGAAGGCCTTGAGTATCCCCTCGACGGCGTCACCTTCGACTCCCTCTGGAAAGCCACCCTCAACCGCGCCACCGGCTCTACATTCACCCTACACCTCAACCACCCCGCCCCCTACCTGGTATTCTTCTGTAACCCGGAGTTCTAAACGCTATTGGCGGATTATTTTGCCTTTTCGGGATCTTTGAAGAGAATCATGAACAGGATGCCGACCACCAGGGAGTAGGCGGCAAAGATGTACCATGCGGTACTCCAGGAGGGATTCGCTGCGTTATAGACATAGTGGTTCACAACCAGGCCGGCGGCCCATGTGCCGATTGCGGCACCAAGACCGTTGGTCATCAGCATGAACAGCCCCTGTGCAGAACTGCGGATATCCTTGTCGGTATTCTCGTTCACGAACAGCGAACCGCTGATGTTGAAAAAGTCGAATGCCACGCCGTAAACGATGCAGCTGAGCACAAACATCCACACACCGCTGCCGGGATTGCCCGCTCCAAAGAGTCCGAAGCGGAATACCCAGGCGAACATCGCCATCAGCATCACCTTCTTGATTCCGAACTTCTTCATGCAGAATGGGATCAACAGGATGCACAATGTCTCGGAGATCTGGCTCAGCGAGATTAGCGCGTTGGCGTTGTTTGCACCCCATGCGTTGGCAAACTCCGCCTGCTCCTTGAACGATGTTATAAAGGTGTTTGCATAACCGTTGGTTACCTGCAGCGCCGCCCCCAGCAGCATGGAGAAAATGAAGAACACCGCAAACTGGCGGTCCTTGAAGAGGCGGAATGCAGTCAGGCCGGTGGCCTCTGCAAAAGTCTGTGCCCCCTCCGCTTTGGGCTTGCAGGGGCAGTTGGGCAGGGTCAGTGCATAACCGCACAGCAGCAGGCTCAGGATTCCCGATACAAAGAACTGATTGTATGTATGCTGGAACTGCAGCCCGTCGGCACCCTTCACAAAATTGACAAAGAGCATTGTGAGGATGAACCCGATGGTCCCGAACACCCTGATGGGAGGGAACGCCTTAACGGGGTCCTTTCCGGCAACCTCCAGCGCATTGTAAGCCACCGAGTTAGAGATGGCGATAGTGGGCATATAGAACGCAACGCTAATGGTATACAGAGTATAGAACAGGCCAAACTGTATACTGGAACCCGCACTCATCGCATACCAGCCCGCCCCCAGCATAGCTGCGCCGGCGATGCCCTGGCAGAGTGACAGAACCTTCTGTGCCGGCACCCACTTGTCTGCCACAATACCCATAAGAGCTGGCATGAATAACGACACAAAGCCCTGGGTAGCAAAGAAAAGCCATATCTGCGGACCGAAACCGCTGCGGGCCAGGAAACTGCCCATCGATGTCAGGTATGCTCCCCACGCCGCAAACTCCAGGACATTCATCAGGATCAACCGGAAAGTAATACTCTTATTCATTGTGATTGTGCTTTTAGACTACTTCGGAGCCATACGATAAACAAACAGCGCTATGATTGCGTAGATTATATTCGGCAGCCATATCGCCAGCCACGGCGGCAGCGTGCCGGTATGCACAAACATCTGGCTGAAACGCATGAACAGGATATACGAGAAGCTCAAGCCGACCCCTATACCGATGTTGAGGCCAAGGCCTCCGCGCCGCTTGCGGGAAGAGAGCGCCACCCCCATCAGAGTGAGGATAAAAGCAGAGAATGGGGTCGCGATGCGGGTATGCTTCTCTATCTGGGCGTGCACCACCATATGGTCGCCACGCAAGTTCTGCAACTCTATCAGTTTGTTCAGATCCTTTATCTTGAGCGACTCCACCACATTCTTGCGGCGGTAAAAATCCTCCAGAGTCAGGGCTATGACCGTATCTTTCAGCGCTCCGGTCTGGATGGTCTCGTTGCCATGCTCATCGTAGCTGCGGATAAAATAATTGCGGCAGGTCCAGCTCCCCTGCTCTTCGTTCCACACCGCACTCGCTGCAGACAGCTTGCTCACCAGCTTGTTATCCTTAATCGTCTCAAGAGTGAAACGGTTCACAGAGTTGTTCCAGGAACTGAAAGATTCCACATACACAAACTCGCCCGGTGCAATCTGGTAGTGGATGTTGTGGTTGGAGTTGAAGAAACGGTTGGCCTTGATATACTTCTGCTCAAATTCCAGCCGCGTAAAGTTGGCGGGTGGAATCACATACATGCCGAGCGCCAGCGAAAGGGCTGCAGCCAGCGCTGCGGAGACCATATACGGCACCAACAACCGCCGGAAACTGATACCGCTGGAGAGCATGGCGATAATCTCGCTGTTGTTGGCCAGCTTGGAGGTGAAGAAAATAACCGTAATGAACACGAACAGCGGGCTGAACATATTCAGGATGTACGGTATGAAATTCATGTAGTAGTCGAACACAATCTCTTTCAAGGGGGCGTGCCGCTCTACGAAATAGTCTATCTTCTCGCTGATGTCAAATATGATTACAATGGCCACCACAATCACCAGCGCCACCAGATAGGTGCTGATGAACTTCTTGATGATGTACCAATCGAGTTTCTTTGGTTTCAGCGACAACCGGTTCATAATCTGGTCTCGAGTTTTTTTACGACAGCATTCTTCCAGGCTGCAAAATCTCCTGCAAAGATATGCTCCCGCGCCTTTGTTACCAAATCAAGATAGAAAGCGAGGTTATGCTCGCTGGCAATCTCGGCTGCGAGCATCTCCCCCGCTATGGTAAGATGGCGGACATAGGCACGGGTGTAGGTATGATCCACAAACGATGTGCCCTGCGGGTCCAGGGGGGAGAAATCGTCCGCCCACTTTGCGTTCCTCAGGTTGATGGTCCCCTCCCAGGTGAAAATCATCCCGTTGCGGCCGTTGCGGGTAGGCATCACGCAGTCGAACATATCCACTCCGCGGGCAATCCCCTCCAATATGTTGGCGGGCGTGCCGACACCCATCAGATAGCGCGGCTTATCAGCCGGCAGCAGCGGATGGAGCAACTCCAGCATCTCATACATCTTCTCTGTGGGCTCCCCCACCGCCAGGCCGCCGATGGCATAACCCTCGCGATCCATAGCCACCGCATGTTCCGCCGCCCGTTTGCGAAGGTCCGGGTAAACACACCCCTGCACAATAGGGAAAAGCGCCTGGGGATAGCCATACAGAGGCTCCGTTGAATCGAAGCGGGCAACACACCGCTCCAGCCACCTCTGGGTGAGGCTCAGCGATTTCTCTGCATAGGCATATTCGGCATCCCCCGGGCAGCACTCGTCCAGCGCCATAATAATGTCGGCGCCTATGGTGCGCTGGGTATCCATGTTATTCTCAGGGGTGAAGGTGTGGCGGCTGCCGTCAATATGGGAGGAGAAGGTGCATCCGTCGGGGCCAATCTTACGTATCGGACTCAGCGAGAACACCTGGAAGCCACCGCTGTCGGTAAGCATCGGGCGGTCCCATGCTGTAAAGCGGTGCAGCCCTCCCGCCTTGCGGAGTATCTCCAGCCCCGGCCTCAGATAGAGATGATATGTATTGCCCAGGATTATCTGGGCCCGGACATCTTCCTTTAAATCTTTATGATAGACCCCTTTTACGCTCCCCACAGTGCCCACTGGCATGAAGATGGGGGTCTCAATTACGCCGTGCGCCGTCGTAATACGGCCGCTGCGCGCGTTTGATGCAGAGTCGGTGGCAAGCAGTTCAAATGTCATCTCTCATCCCCCATTAGTGCGCGGATTTCTGCTTTGGCCGCCTTCCAGCGCGGAATGTCAATCTTGCTTCCGATAACCTCGATGACCTTTGCGGCGATGATGCTGCCCACCTTGCCGCAGACATCCAGCGGCTGCCCCAGGGAGAGTGCATACAGGAAACCTGCGGCATAAACGTCGCCCGCCCCGGTACCGTCGCGCGGCACTCCGGGGGCCACATCCACAAAGTGGAATTCATCTCCGGACTTGATAAGCGAGCCGTTCTTGCCCTCCTTGACTATGGCAATCCGGCACATGCCGGCTATCTGATCCACCGCCTCGCGGGGCTCCAACCCGGTGAAAGCCAGCGCCTCCGACTCGTTTGCAAAGACTATGTCCACATAATTTTTGACAATGTCGTGCAGGAACGCCAGGTTAGATTCCACCACATTGTAGCTGGCCAAATCCAGGGAAATCTGCATCCCCTTCTGGCGGCCAATCTCCACCGCACGCCGCACAAGCCGCTGGTTCTGCACCAGATATCCCTCTATGTGAAGATAGTCGTAGCCGTCGAACTTTGCGGGATCGAGATCCTCCGGTTCCAACTCCAGCGCCGCTCCCAGATATGTAGCAAAGGTGCGGTCGGAGGTCTCCTTATTTACAATCACTATGCAGCGGCCGCTGGGCGCCTTGCCCCGCTCCAGCATAGAGTTGATGCCCTCCTGAACCTGGTCCGATTTGAAAAGGGAACCGATGTCATCCTTGCCCACTTTGCCTATGAAACCCGTCTTCATACCCAGGATCGCACATGCGCTGATGGTATTGGCGGCAGAACCGCCGGCGACATATTTTATCCCCTTGTCCTTCAAATCGAGCCATATCTTGTTGCCGGTGTCGGCATCCACGTGCTGCATACTCCCCACTGGAAGGCAGTATTTCTCAAGAATCCCGTTGTCCGGCAAAATCGCCAGAATATCTGTCAGGGCATTCCCTACGCCAAGGATGGATTTCATTCAGAGGTTATTTTCGTTGTCTTGCAAATATACTAAAAATATCGCTGGGTTTATCGGCCAGCCGGTCCGCATTACTGCTGAACTCAGGCCACCCCTCCACGTCACGGTTCCACGGACAAGCGTCCATACAGCAGTCGCAACCGAACAGATGACCATGCACCTGTGGAGACGAATTGTCACGGTTACGCGCCTCTATGGTGAGGAACGATATGCAGCGGCGGGCATCTATCTTGAAAGGCGACATAAGCGCACCGGTTGGACAAGCCTCAATACATGCCCCGCAGGCACCGCACCCGTCCGGAACTGCCTCCTTCTGGGCACGCAGCTGTTCACAGTCAATGGCCTCGAACGGTACGTTGCACACCAGAGTCCCTATCAGGGTACGCAACCCCGCCACGGGACTTATCAGGAAGTTGTTGCAGCCGATAAACCCAAGGCCACACCGCACGGCCCACTCCCGCTCCATCACCGGAGCGCTGTCGGTAAACACCCTGTAGCTGAAAGCACCCCCGGCGGCGACATCAAGCGCCTCGCGGTTGGCCGCCACAAAGGCGTGTATGCGGTCTTTTATAATCTTGTGGTAATCCTCTCCGTGGGCAAACGAGGCGATTTGCGGGTCGTTATGATGACTGTATGGCACCAGAAAGGCCATTACGGAACGCGCCCCCTCTACCAGAAGGGTCACATCCAGGCGCTTTGCAACGTTGCGGCCCATATAGTCCATATCGGCATTGCGCCCTTCTGAGAGATACTCCTGCAGACGGCGCTCCGCATCCGGGCCCAGGGCACACGCCTCGGCAGCACCGAAGGCTGCAAAGCCAAACGATGCCGCAGAAGCAGCCAGTTGCGGATAAACAGACATCAGTCGGCCTTGGATTCTACCATAACCGCACCGGTATGGCCGCGGTATTCGGGGGCATAGAGCGATTCTATCTCTACCAGACCGCTGTTAAAGACACCGGCCTGAGTCACAAAGAAACTCTCGCTAAGATTGGTATCCTCCTCTGCAAGCACCTGGAAGTAATATTTTGTGCTCTCCGCCTTACGTTCACAATAGAACCAACTTGAGCCGTAAGAGCGCTCGTCCACGGGATAGAGGCACGCCGGGCGGCTGGCCTCCATCACTACGAATGAACGGTTCTCGGTATTGTCTATCTTGTATCGCACCTCAACTTTATCGCCAACGCGGAGCATCTGGCCGTCGCGCAGCTGCTCGCCGTTACGCCACCAGGTACGCACCACACTCATCTGGTTAGAGGCGGGTTGCACCTCCAGCATCGGCGCGGTATAGGTTGCGTAAACCGCACCGAACTTAAGGTCGGGCGCCTTGTATTTGATAAGGACATAGATTGCATCGGCGCTGGCCATATTGCTGTCCCACTGCTGGTTATGTTTCTGGAGCAGGAGCCATTTCATTATGCCACGGGCTATGTCCATCTGATCCATCCCGGCAAAAATGTCTGCCAGGATAGAGTGAGCGTAAATCTCTGTGTGCAGCATACCGCGGAAAGGCATGACAGCGTTGGGGAAGTAACACCCGACGGTATCGTTTATCACGGCATAGTCCCGCAGCGACTGCATCACAGTTATAAGCCGGGCATTTTCACCGGTTGCCTTAAGCACCATACAGAGCTTGGCCTTCTCCACCACGGGGATATCCTGCCAATCTTTCCTGCAACGCTTCAGATACTCCTTGAGGATGCCCTGTGCCTTGCTGCCCATTGGGTATTCAGGGTGTTCCATCCGGGCTGCGAACAGATATGTCAAATCGCGCCAGTTCCAACTCTTTGCGCCACCAATCTCCAGAATACGTTTCTCCACGTAACCCAGAGCCTTCTCTATCTGCTTGTCGATTGACGTATTGCGCGGCAGTGTACCCACCTCCCTCATATAGTATGTCTTGTCCAGGAACATAAGGGTCAGCAGGTCGCTGGATGAGTTGCCGGGGAACCAGCCAAAGCCGCCGTCGCTTCTCTGCAGCGAAGCCAGCTTATTAATGGCTATGCGGGAGAAGCGTACATCAATACTGTCGGCCCCCAGCAGACAGCCTCGCATCTGGTTCACATAGAGGGCATCCAGCCACTTGATCATATTATCAGAGGAGGGAGTTTCAGGCTTGCGGAGCACCTCCAGCAAGGCCTCCCTGGTGGAATACTCTTCATAGCGGGTGGTCAGGTCGGGATAGTTGAGACGCTCCATCAGGTCGCGGATACAGCTCTCTTTGGTCCGGCCGCTGCCCACAATGAATGACTCAGCCTCCGTGATTTTGCGCGACGCAGGGAGAATCTCAACCACATGCTTCTCAGCATCGTTCCCCTTATCGGTTGCCAGACTTACCGTGACGCCCATCTTGCGGATTCCCTCCGGAATCTTCACCTCCCACGAGGTGATCCTGGACTCGCCACTGCCAAGAATCAAATCCGTTTCCGGCTTATCCACCTCAATCTGTTTTGATGTATCCTCGTCGGTAAGCAAAAGGCGGGCGCGCGCGGTTATACTTTCGCCGCTTGTGTTGGTGACATTGGCATTGATTACCAGGCGGTCCCCCTCAATGGCGAAGAGAGGGAGGTTTGCCTCTATCTTAACCGGCTTGTTTACAATTATATAACGCTCTGCAGTACCGCTGCGCAAGTCTTTGGTGTGAGCCAGCATTGCGATACGGAAAGTAGAGAGGCCATCGCGGGTGGTGAACTCAACGATGGTGGCGCCTTCGCCGGAAACCGGCAGTTGCGGAATGAAGGCCAGCGTCTGATTGAAATCTTCCCGGACATCAATGTCAGGCATCGGTGCCTCAATCCCAACTGCCTCGCTGTCTAACATCACGCCATCGTCTGCCGCCATAGAGGCATTCATCACCATAGCCTCCTCCGCCACCGCCCCCTTGGACATCATCATCCTTCCTGCACCGTACCCGGTCACTAAATCCCTGTAGAGCCTGTAATCGTTCAGGTTGGAACGGACAGAGGGCACTTGTGAGTAGCGGGGGTGTATAGGGTTGAACCAGAAATCGTTCTTGCCGTACCGGTCGCAGGTGACATCGTACACCGATACCAGCATTTCAGATGCAGGCGCCTCCACGGTGAATGTTTCCTTTGTGTTGGGGGTGGTCTTGTCGCGCAGGCTGTTCACCTTTATTTCAAAATTGGCTGAGGGAACTTCGCGGGAGAATTCGTACCGGTGGCTGACTGTCCCCATATCCTTGAAGCCGAAGAGCGATACCGTCACACGGTCGGCCCAGCTATCCTTGTAATCGAACCTGATATGCTCTGCGGTGCCGCTGAGATGGAGCGGCTTGCGATATACAGCCACCCCGTCGCTGAACAGCTCCAGCTCAAGGTAAATATCCCCGGAACTGCCCACCACAAAATCAACGGTGCCCTTATTCTCAACTGGATAGAAGAATAGCTTTGTGTCAACCGGACATTCACGCTCATCTGGCGAGAACAGTACGAATTCTGTTTTTGTTTTCTGCACCGCCTTGCCGGCTTCAGCAATGCACTCCAAAACGTAACTTCCTGAGGGAAGGCTTGAGAAATCAATTGCCAGGGGAGTTCCGTAATGGAGGCTTCCCTTAAGCACGGTACGGTCATCCTTAATGAGACGGTATTTGCCATCTGTATCCAGCTTGACGCCGTCGCTGTTGCTGGCGGCGACTGTCACGGAGGTCGCCTTGTCCTTATTCACCAACAGCAGGGTATCCATGTGGTACTGATTGTCAAATTCAACGTCAAACAGGATTGCGTCTCGGTTCACAGATACGGTCTTTGTGCGTTCGCATGTCTCGCCGTTGGGGGCCACAGCCTTGACGTTCACGGAGCAGACCCGCACAGAGGCCTGGTCGCTTTCGGGAGCAGGCACCGAGAAAGATATATCAAATCGACCATCTGAATCTGTCACGGTCTCCCCTTGCGCGAAAACAGTCTCGCCGGAGCGATATTGCCAGCTCTCAACAGAATACTCCACGCGGGCCCTGGCCACCGGCTCCCCGGTGTAACCAAGCACCCGACCTTTCTGCAGGAGCACGTCGCCAAAGGTGTATGCACCTTCAATCTGCTCAAACTCAATCTTATATTCGGGGTCCTTGTATGCCTCCACGACCACCGTCACGCCGCCGCGGTCGGTAGCGATGCGGTAATGTCCGTTTTTGTTCCCCTCAGGGATGGTAAACTTCCCGGCTGCGGAACCCATCTGGTTGGTGGTCAGTTTAAGAGTGGCCAGAGGTTTGTCACTTGCAGGCGCGTACAGGGAAACGTCTATCTTCTTGCCGGGTAGCACCTTGCCCTCTTCATAATTGGTAGAGAGTGCAATAAGTTTAAACTGTATGGTATCGCCGGCCCTGTATAGTTTGCGGTCGGTGTAGAGATAGTGCACCTCCTCCGCAGAACGGCTGTTCTTTACAATTACAGGTGAATTGACATCCACCGCCGGCGACCAGCAGTCGGAACCGTGCTCTGCATAAATCATCGCATAGCGGTCTTTCCTGGGGAAGAGTTGCTGACTGAGGGTGGTGAAGCCGCTCAGGTTATAGGTCTTATGAGAGAGATTTGCATACTTGAAGAGAGGGGCGGAGTCACCCGGCTTCTTATCCTGTACACAGGCATATACGGTGGCGTTTTCAAACGGCTTTCCGGTGCGGGCGTCGGCTATGTAAACCTGGTTGTTGCCCCCCGTCTCACGGGTGGCGAGGGCCACGTTGCTCACATAGAGCCTAAGGTAAGAGAGCTCCTTGCCGGAGGTGTTGAACACCACGTAGATACCCGGCTTGTCAAAAGTATATTTTGCCTTTACGGTTTCGTGAATATTATACTCGTTCCGATAATCGGTGATGCGCTGCCTGTGACACTGCTGTCCTTTTGCCGATACAATCTCCTCGGTGAGTTCGCCCGCCTCGTCATAGCGGTCGTCCAGACGGTAAACGGTAAACTCGCTGGAGGCCACATTGTGTCCGGAGAGCTCAAAAGCGACGGCCTCGCCCGGATATACAAAATTGACAAACCGGCGCTCATCGCTGACCCTGATGCCCACCTGCTTTTCGTCCATCTGCTCAATTACGGAGAGGAACTCCTTTGCATTCTTGGGATAGCTTTCCGCCGCCAGGGTACACATTCTCCGTATCTTAAGATAGTTCTCTGCCGAGGGCTTGCGGGAGGAATCCTCGTCGCGCTTGATTTGCATAATCTTCTCATATACCAGCGCTCCTGCACGGGGATGCTCTGCATATTGCTCGATATAGTGGTCCAGATTCCCCATCAGTTCGTTGTGAAGATTGATGTAGCCGGGATAATACTTATTCGCCTCCTTCCAGTTGTAACGTGAAAGACACTCGTATTTCTTACGCATCACCTGATACTGCTCCAGTGTGTCCCGCTTGCTTGTTGCAAGTTGTTCCAACTGGTTCAGGTAGCTCACGGCGGTCTGCGGCCTGCCCGCCTCAAGGGCGGCGTCCACCTTGGCCCACAAATCGCGGTAATCAGCATCAGAATAGTATTGTCCTGACGGATTAAACGTCAGTGCAAGAAGCAGGAACAGTTCCTTCATGGCGGTATCTATTTATTACAAAATCGTTTTATGACTTCACGGTATACGCGGTCACGGCTGCCGGCATCGGTGTATGCATTAAAGCGGGAAATGCACCCCTGCGGCGCGCATCGCGCCCCGTCATTTGAGAGGATATCGCAAATGGCGTTCCAATCTTTGGCGCGGGTCGCCTCCATCAGGGAATAGTCAAAGTAGAACGGACGCGATACCCGGATATATTCGTCGTAGTCAAACGGCGCAAGAATCACTTTTTTGCCGGTGATTATATAGTCGAAAAAAACGCTGGAATAATCAGTTATCAGGATATCCGTGCCGCCCAGAAAACCGTACAGGCTGTCATAATCCCGGTCAGAAATGCACACGATCCTCTCCGGGAGGGCATTGACCTTGGATGCGCCGTGCTGCAGGTCGTAGAAGTGCCCTTTGTAGATGAGCACCATGTTGTTCCTTTCAAGCACCTCCCCCAGCCTCTCTGCATCAAAGCCAAAGCCGGTAAAGGGATTGAAGGCCAGCCCCTCACCAGTGGCGGTATCGCGGAAGGTGGGCAGATAGACAATCTTGGTGCAGCCGCGCCACCGCTCCTCCAGACTCCTGGTAAGCCTGTCGCCCCCCTCGAACAGCGCATCGTTGCGCGGCAGGCCCGTGATGGCGTTAACCTCCGGCCGGATGCCGAATGCGGAGCAGAAAATCGGATTGAAAAACTCCGACAGGCTGCACACCATATCGTAGCGGATAAACTCCCATGGCACCACAATGCGGCGGATAGCGGTCTTGATGCGCTTCCACAGGGTATTCTTTACCATAAAGCGGCGGGCATCGTTGCCCACTATCTTGATTGGACATCCGTGCCACAGCATCACTACCTTGCAGCCGTTCAAATCCTTTTCACAGACATCATCGGCGGCGGTAGAAACAAAGGCTATGCCGGCACGACGGCAGGTGCGGCGCCCCTCGCGGGAGCCTTTCAGCAGGGCACGGCGGCCGGATGCAGTTATCTCGCTGAGGACAGCCTCGCTGGAGGTAATCCAGACTGCATCTATCTCTGGGTGATTGTCACAGACATACTCAAACATCGCGCGGCTGTTGTCGCTGTACAGATTGCCGTACCACGCACCGAACACCCAGAGCGACGGCCTTCGGCGCACAGCGCGCTGCAGGCACCACGACGGAAGGCTCACCAGCCCACCCAAAGCCCGGAGTATGTCTTTACCGTTCATCCTCTATCATGTTTAAGAAGCGCTCCAGGGCATACATCAACCAGCGCTGGTTACCGTTGTAGCGGCCCAGGTCAATGTCGCGGCGGAACTCACCCCTTTTGGGACCGTTCCAGCTGCGGAAATAATCGTCCACCGGCCTTGGCATAGGGACCTTCTCAGGCTCCTTCTCACCGTATCTCATCCTGAACAACTCACGGACAAGATATTTGGATTCGCCGCCCCTGATGCGGTTCAAATCAAGCGGCTCCGCCAGCGAAAGATGCTCGTAAGGGTCGCTATAGGGCATCCCGGCAGTGGCAAAAGCGTTCATATAAGAGCCGTAACTCTCCAGGGTGTTGGGACCATCCATGAATGAGATGAAATCTATCTTGTCACCCCGGCGATAGGGCTCAAACAGGCCGGTGACGGGGGCGGGCTCCACCAGCACATCTGCCGGGTCTATATAGATGTATCGCCTTATAAACTCTTCGTAGCCCCAGTCTTTTGCCAGCAAAAGGTTCATCCCGCCAAAGACATAATCGGCTCCGTCGCCGATAATCATCCTCTCTATACCGTCGGCTGCGGCCTGACGGGCGGCGGCATATATTTGCGGCTCGATGGAGTGTACGGGTGCGCCCCTATGGCGCATCACAGGCTCCAGGCCCTCCTGCACCACACTCCAGTCGATATCGACATAGTGCAGGGGCATATCGTTTATCGCTGCAAAACGCTCTGCCCGCTGCAACTCCTCCCTCTGGAAGTTCCCGCCGAGGAAGCGGAAAGTGTATGCATCGCACCCCTTCATATAAGAGGCCAGGGTGGCAGAATCCATCCCTCCGGAGAGCAGCAGCCCCAGCCGCTGACCCGCCAGATTATCGAACGACCCCTGCAGGGCGGCATCGATGTCGGCTGCGCAGGCCACAGGGGTGCAGTCTTCCTTCTTAGGCAGGGTGGCATTTATGTGCCGCAGACCCGGTGCAAACTCCACACCGTCGCGCGGAATGAACCGGAACGCCAGAAAAGCGCTGCAGCAATAGGCTTTGTCTACCATTTGTCCTCCCTAAGTTTTTCCAGAGTCTGATTAATCAAAGTAGAAGATGTCCCTTTGGTGTAAGGGAAATAGACTATCTCCACTCCCACCTCCTTGAACTGGCGTTCATATTCATTCCATTTTGGAGTACCTTTCCAGTCGTCACCTACAAACATCACATTGAAGTGAAGCCTCTCCCACGCCGCCATCTTGTCCATATTCTCCTGGGCCACCACCTCATCCACATACTTAATCGCCCCCACAATCTGCTTGCGCTCCTCAAAGGGAATCACCGCCTGCTTGTGCTTGTAAGATACAAGTTCGTCGGTAGAGACCCCTACAATGAGATAGTCGCACTGCTCCTTTGCCTTGCGCAGGAGATTCAGGTGCCCTATGTGGAAAAGATCAAATACTCCGGTAGTGTAGCCTATTTTCATACTCTTAAATCCTGAATTACTGTTTCTATCAGGTTGCGCATGGTATGCGATTCCTTTACCATTTCGCATGCCTTGTGCGCCCCGTCACTTTTGTCACCCTCCAGCGCCTCTTTTATCAATGCGTGAAGCTGCCCTTCATTTTCATAGATTCCCACGCTGCCGTCCGGGAAAAGCTCCCTGATATAAGGGTTGGCGTCACAAATCTGATATGCCCCGCTGGCGCAAATCTCAAACACCTTGGGGTTTGCACCGTCACTCTGCTGCTCGTTGTGGATATTGAGCACCACCCGGGCGCGGTTGTAGAACTCGTTGACTTTGCCCGGCTCCGCATTATGGTTGGTATAAATGTCGCGTCGCTCGCGCAACAGAGCTTTGACAGGGTTCTTGTACCAGGGTTTGTAGATGCCCACAACCTTTATTCTCTTGTCCGGGAAGGCTTGTATTACCCCTGTGAGATATTTCTGACGCTTCGCAGAATGGTACACATCGCCCACAAAGAGGATGTCAATGTCTTTCTGAACCCCTTCCAGGGGATGATATACCGATGTATCGGCCGCCTGGGGCAGGAAAAACGCCCGCTTTCCCTGTGCAGCATAATGATTAATATCGCCCTTGTCATAGCAATAGAAACGGTCTACATGGTCTATGTGACCTTCTATCACCGGGATATGCTTTACGGTGTCAAAACACCATAGCGCCACTTTTGCTTTGCTGCGAAAATAATCCAGGGTCGCCGGCAGGAGTATCTCCCCGTTCATAATGAACACGAAATCAGGGACAGCCTCATCAAAAATCTTAATGAACTCCTGCTGCCTTTCTTCCCGGTTGCGAAGGCGATAACCCTCCTTGTCACGGCATAACTTGTAGGTTATCTTATGGCGGAAATCGTATGGATCAACCGGGGTATCGTACGTATGGACGCAAGTCTCGTATCCGGCATCGCGAAAAGCGTTGGTTACACCCCATCCAAAATGGTAAAAGGCAGGAGCTATGATGAAAACTTTGGGCAGGGCCATATCATCATAACGGGTTATTGTTTCACCGTGTACGTGATATGCAATGTGGGCCTGCGCTCCGCTCCGTTGCCATTTATGACGCCCTTGCAGTAGTTGACGTAGTCCACCGAATATACCGATGATTCAGAAGAGCTTGACGATGATGAACTGTTATAGTAGTTGTAATAGTTCATCATATTGTAATAGTCATAATAGTCGTTATAGCCATAGCCGCCGTAACCACCATAACCATATCCGCCGTAGCCATAGCCGTAACCGCCATAACCATAGCCGCCGTAACCACCGTAGTACATGTTGTACAGGTAGTTGTTATAATAGTCCGTATAGGCGGAGGAGGTATCCTCTTCTTCTGTCTCCTCACCAGTATAATAATTGAAGAACCAGAGGTCCCAGCTGCTGTTGAGCGGCTTGTCGGCAGATACCATGCGCATGATATTCTGCACGTATAGCGTCACATCCGGCTTGTAATAATCCTGAGAGCGGTTGATTTCACCCCGGTCATAAGAGCTGTCGTAGATTGCGGAGAGTGGATAATACTGCGAGGCATCGTATGCATACTTATAACGGGTCACGGGATAAAGCGCAGACGGATAATTGTCCGCAACTGAATAGTCACCCTCCGGAACATCATACGGGAGTTCTATCGAGGCGCGGGCCACGATTATGTTCTCAAGGTCGATATTGTTCTTTGCAGCCCAGTCAACAAGGCTGTCGCGGATTGCCTCCCCGCTTACGTGCGGCTTGATGCCGGCCATGCCTTCGTAATAAATCTGCTTCAGATTGTTATTGCCGTCCACCTCCAGATTGCGGGTCTGGTGGGTGTAGATACCGGTGGCATAACTGCTGCCGATGGGGAATACAACGGTGGTATCGCGGTTAGTGCCCAGGTCGTTGGTAGAGTTGAAGGTGAACTTCATCGCCCCTGCACTGAACTTTGTGATGCGGCCGCCAGCACCGCCCAGCGGCTTGTCTGCAGTGACATAAATACCATAGAAGCGCTTGATAAACAGCTCCGTGCTGTCAAGTTCCTCCTGGGTGGCGGACATATACTGCCGTGCAAACGAATCCTTGAGCGGGATTGTAAGGGTGTCTGTACCGCAGTAAATCACAGCCCCTTCAGAAATCTCTTCAAGGGAGTAATCTTCGCGGCTGAGGCAATTGTTGTAAATCTTGGTGGTGTCCATGGGCACCGTGAGGGCATACACATGGATGTTCTGCGGGAGCTGCTCCTGCCCCTCTTCAAGGGTCTGTACGGAAAACTTAAGGAACTGCAGTTTGGCGCGCCTGAACTCGGGATTCTTACCCCACGGAAGGGTGTCGGGAGGGTTCACGGTAGCGGCAAACTCTGCGTTTGTCTCACCGAATGTCTGGTCATAGAGGTTGCCCAGCACAAGGTAAGAGGTACTGGTCTGCAGGCTGTCTGCCATCTTCATCCCCACTGGCAGGCCAAAGGTAACGGTATGAATCCTGAGGTCCCGGTCAGAAGGGACATAAACAGACCCGAGAGTCTGATCTACCTTTATGCAACTGCCAAGGGCGAGAGAAAGAAAAGCGACCGCCAACGCGACACCAGACAACCGATATTTTGCAATAGACATCCCTTATGCTAAGATTTGGTCGTAAAACTTTTCGTATTCGTCGATGTAGGCGGTATTCTCCGTGCTGATGGCAGGGCTGGTGATTATGGGAAGATTCTTCTCCTTTGCATAAGCCTCCAGGCTGCCATTAACCCCGCCTGCCGCAGTAATCACACCGTCGGAATAACGAATGGCCAATTTCGCAAGATTTATGCCAGTGGCCTCGGAGGTTATCTCGCTCACATCCTCTGCCTTGATGTTGCTTATTGCGACCCTGCCGGCCATATCAGAAGAGAAGTTGAGTCCGTCCAGATCGTTGTATAGCGAGAGAACCACCTTGCTGTCGGCAAAGATGGGATCCTGATTATAAACCTTCTTGAGATAGAGCGGCATCAGATAAGAAATCCACCCCTGACAGTGCACCAGATCGGGTTTCCAGCGGAGTTTCTTTACAGTCTCCAGCACACCGCGGGCAAAGAACATCGCCCTCTCGTCGTTATCTGCAAAGAACTTCCCTTCAGCATCGCGGTCCACGGCCTTCCGGTGAAAGAAATCTTCATTGTCTATGAAATATACCTGCATCCGGGCAGAGGAGATGGAGGCAACCTTTATCACCAGCTGACGGTCCACCGCGCCCACCACTATGTTCATACCTGAAAGGCGAATCACCTCATGCAACTGGTTGCGACGCTCGTTCACACAGCCATAGCGCGGCATGAAAGAACGGATTTCGTACCCCTTTTCCTGAATGCCCTGCGGGAGGAAGCGACCAACAGTAGCTATATCAGACTCAGGCAGATACGGAAATATCTCCGAGTTGACGAAGAGCACTTTCTTGGCCTCTTTTGAAATGACAGCAGGCATATTAAGGCAAATTTCATACAAAGGTAATAAATTTTTTTTAACTTCGGGACTAAAATTGTTACAAACCATGAAAAATGACAACAGTAAGATAGTTGGACGCCGGTTAGTCAGATCTTATCTTACCTCCATTGTCAGCATCTCCCTGGTACTGTTTCTGATGGCAATTGCCTGCTTTGTATGGATCAATACAAAGAGCCTTTCCAATTATTTCAAGGAGAATTCCGTGGTGTCGGTTATACTTCATAACAGCGCCTCGGAAGAACAGGCCGCAGTCCTGATGCAAAAGATTGAAAATTACGGTTTTGTAAAGAGTGTCAAATGTATATCACGCGAACAGGGACAGAAAGAGATGGAAGAGTTGCTGGGCAAGAATTTCCTGGACGTGTTCGCCACCAGCCCCATCCCCGTTTCCCTGGAGATTAAACTCAACAGCACACATTTCTCCAAGGACTCCCTGGCAGTGGTGCGCAAAGTGCTCGGCTCTGATCCGCTGGTGAGGGAAGTAACATGCCAGGAGTCCCTGGTAGAGGCCATGAACAACAACCTGGACAAGATAGGCTTCTTTGTCGCCACCATCATCACCATTCTGCTGGTAATTTCTGTAGCCCTGATTGCCAACACCGTCCGCCTGAACATATACTCAAAGCGCTTCACCATCCACACGATGCGTCTGGTGGGAGCCAAGCGGAGTTTTATCCGCAAGCCGTTCCTCCGTCAGGCATTCTGGCAGGGGGCCATCTCTGCCCTGATTGCCGACGCCGCTTTTGCCCTCGTGCTGCAATATGCATGGAAACATATCGGAGAAATGTTCGGATTATTTAATAATGAAACAATTATTACTATCTTTGCGCTAATATTCGTGGCAGGCGTGCTGATATGCGTATGCACCGCGGCGTATATGGTTAACAAACTGTCCGATATATCAAAAGACGATTTATATCTTTAAGTTAAGCAATGAGCGTTTTTTCAGTATCCGAAAGAGGTGTACGCACTATCCTCATAGGGCTGGTAATGATGGTTGCGGGCTTCATCCTGATGATTGGCGGCGGCAGCCGTGACCCCGACGTATTCAACGAGGGGATGTTTGACTTCTGCAAACTGGTGGCTGCCCCTATAGTGATTCTGCTGGGTATCGCAGTGGTGATTATCGGCATATTGAAAAAACCAAACGAAGCACAATAAGACATGAGTTGGGTTCAAGCTATTATTCTTGGTGTTTTACAGGGACTTACAGAATTCTTACCCGTGAGCAGCAGTGGCCATCTCGCAATCGCAAAGGGGATGTTTGGAATTGCCAGCAACGATATTGCTTTCGAGATTGTAGTGCATGCCGCCACCGCACTCAGTGTAATCGTGGTGTTCTGGCAGGATATTGTCAAGTTATTCAACGGCGTGAAGAAATTCGAATACAATGACGATACCAAATATGTGCTGATGCTGATTGTATCCATGATACCGGTGGCTATCGTCGGCGTTTTCTTTAAAGACAAAGTGGAAGCTGCGTTCGCCACCGGCCCCCTTAATATAGGATGCGCCCTGATAGTAACAGCAATGATACTGGTCATAAGCCAGGTGTACCATCCCGGCAAGAGAGTGGCGATGACATATAAAACCGCTATCCTGATGGGTATTGCACAGGCCGTCGCAGTGATTCCGGGAATCTCGCGCAGCGGCGCAACCATCGCAACCGGTCTTGTAAGCGGCGCCCGCAAGGAAGAGGTCGCGCGATTCTCTTTCCTGATGGTACTGGTGCCTATTTTGGGGGAGGCCTTCCTGGAACTTGTCAGCGGAGGGCTGGCTCACTCCACTACCGGGATAGTTCCTTTGGCACTGGGCTTTGCATCCGCCTATCTGAGCGGCGTATTCGCCTGCAAGGTGATGATTGAATTCGTAAAGAATGCCTCCCTGGGCTGGTTCGCCATTTACTGCACCATCGTAGGTATCATCTGCCTCATCTGGTAATCCGGATGGAGCACGGGCGCTACATCTTCACTTCAGATTTGCATCTGGGTGCGGAGAAGTATGCCGCGTCGCAGGAAGATTTCATCTCTTTTCTCGCTAACCTGCCCAAAGACACCCGTGCGCTTTACCTGCTGGGGGACGTGTTCGACTTCTGGTTTGAACGCAGGCGGCGTCCCGTGGGGTTTGAAGCCGTCATCAAGGCCCTTTCTGACACCGTCGCCCGCGGCGTAGAGGTCTTTTTCCTTAAGGGGAACCACGACTGGTGGACCTTTGGCCGGTTGGAGCGGGAGACCGGCCTCAAGTTGCTCGACCCCCAGCCGATAGCCCTTAACCTGAATGGCAAGCGCCTGGTAATAGCCCACGGCGATGATCTGGGACCGATGGATTTCAAGGCACGCCTCACCCGCACAGTGCTAAAAGGCCGACTGTCGATATTCCTTGCCCGTTATTTTGTGCCGGAACGGCTGCTCTACGGCATCGCGAAGGTCTGGACACGCTCCAGCCGCCACGGCAACGACCTCAACCCCTACACCTTTACGACCGACAGTCCCCTGTACCGCTTTGCGTGCAATTTTGAAAAGTGCAACCCTGTGGATTTTTTTGTGTTCGGACACATCCACCAGCCCATTGACATGACCACTGCTGGCGGTGCCGGATTTCACATACTCAACGACTGGTCACAGGGGGCGAACTGGCTGGAATTTGACGGTGAAACAATTTCGAGATATTTTTGTACATTTGAGAATTAAAAAACCTGATAAGATATGAAACCTACACTTTTGATACTGGCAGCAGGAATGGGTTCCCGCTACGGTGGACTCAAACAGATGGACGGCCTCGGCCCCAATGGAGAGGCTATCATAGACTACTCTATCTACGACGCTATCCGCGCCGGATTCGGCAAAATCGTATTTGTAATCCGTCACAGCTTTGCAGAGCCCTTCAAAGAGCATTTCCAGGCAAAGAAGTTTGGCGGGAATGTGGAGTTTGAGTTTGTATATCAAGAGTTGGATTACCTCCCCGAAGGCTATTCCGTTCCCGAAGGGCGCGTTAAACCATGGGGCACCAACCACGCCGTGATGATGGCTAAAGATGTCATCAAAGAGCCCTTCGCAGTTATCAACGCCGATGACTTCTACGGCAAGGAGAGCTACCAGACAATGGCCGATTATCTGCGCAGCATAGAGGGCACCAAGGGGAAATATTCCATGATAGGCTATCGCCTGGAGAACACCCTCAGCGACTTTGGCAGCGTATCCCGTGGCGTATGTACCACCGATGCCAACTCTCTTCTCACATCCGTTACAGAGCGCACCGCCATCTCCCGCAAGGGTGACAAGATAGTCTTTGCAGAGGGCGACAAAGAGACAGAACTCAACCCCGTATGCCCTGTATCAATGAACTTCTGGGGCTTCACCCCCGAGTATTTCGGTTATAGTGAAGAGATTTTCAAGGAGTTTCTGGACAACGCCATCGCAAGCGGCAACCTCAAGGCAGAATTCTTCATCCCTTACATCGTTGACAAGCTTATTGCCCGCGGCCTGGCCTCTGTGAAGGTTCTCGACTGCGATGCCAAGTGGTTCGGAGTGACTTACAAAGAAGACCGTCCCTTCACCGTTGAGAAGATCAACGCCCTTATCAAGGCTGGCGTCTATCCAGCAAAAATCCGCGAGTTCTAAAGCCTGCCAAATCTGACAAAAGTAATGACTCCGGCCATTAAAAGAATAGTGATTGCACTCACCCTGGCGTTGGCCGCCATTCCGGCCAACGCCCAGCTTGGTACAGTGTTTTCTTATTTTTCCGGATGGAGGCATGCCTTCTCGGAGGAAGGTGTGGCAGAATGGTGGCCGGAATTCACACTCAGATACTCCCTGGGCATCCGTACACAAGGGCCTGCAGTGACCGTCGGAATCAGGGTGGACAGAAACCATACGCTGGGGATCATGGCCGGACAATGGACAAACTACATCCCCAAAAACGATGTCTCTGTATATACCTATGGCGGTGGCATTTTTATGCGCCGTTACATACACCTCTCCAGGCGCGACGTGGTTGCACTGTATAGCGATGCCTCGGCCGGAGTGGCATGCGTCTTCAAAACCACGGGAGGTATCGTAGATCCAGAGACCGGAGCCGTGAGGGGATCTTCCAAACAACCCGGAGACTTGATTATTATCAGCTCCCTGGAACCCGGCATCCGCGTCCGCCTCGCAGCTAACCTGCACCTCTTCGTGGGCCCGACCATTGCCACCAAATGCTACGGCTTCCACATGGGAGTCGGCTTCTAAACACAAAAAAACCCAAGGTAAGCCTCGGGGTATATGGGATTGCCGGAATACCGGCAGGTTAAGGGTGTAAACTGCTGGCAAGCCAGCAGACGGGGTTATACCCGGCCAAAGATGAGGCAGGCGTTGTGCCCGCCAAAGCCAAAGCTGTTGCTCATGGCTATATTCACACTCCTGCGCTCAGCCTTATTGAATACAAAGTGCAGACTGTAATCGATATCCGGATCCTCCTCGCAGAAGTTGATTGTGGGAGGGATTATTCCGTCGCGCATAGAGTGGATACATGCGATTGCCTCCACGGCCCCGGCGGCACCCAGCAGATGGCCGGTCATAGATTTTGTGGAGGTGATGCTGGGGCACGAAACCTTGTCGCCGAATACCGACTTGATAGCCAGCGTCTCGGCGATATCGCCATGATGGGTCGATGTGCCGTGGGTATTGATATAGTCGATGTCGGCTGGACTTAAGCCGGCCTCTGCGAGAGCCTTTCTCATGCACAGCGCCGCACCTTCGCCCTTGGGGTCGGGGGCGGTGAAGTGGTATGCATCGGCACTCAAGCCACTGCCAAGCAATTCGGCATAGATATGTGCGCCGCGAGCTACCGCATGGTCGTACTCTTCAAGCACCAGCACTCCGGCACCCTCTGCCATTACAAACCCGTCGCGACCCTTGTCAAACGGACGGGAAGCCCCGCACGGATCGTCGTTGCGGGTAGAGAGGGCGCGCATCGCGTTGAACCCGCCCACCCCGGCATCCCAGATAGGGGCCTCGGACCCGCCCACAACCATCGCGTCAGCACGGCCGGTCTCAATCATCTGCGCACCTGCAGCAATGGAGATGGCGCTGGTGGAGCAGGCAGCCGTATAAGCGAAGTTGGGGCCGCGGAAACCATACTTGATAGATATATGGCCGGCAGCTATGTCAGTGATGATTTTGGGAATTAAAAAAGGACTATATCTCGGGGGTTCCCCCGGGATATAGGCCTCAGCTTCTGTCAGAATGGACTCCAGTCCGCCGACTCCTGAACTCACTACCACGCCGACACGGTCTTTGTCAACCGCCTCCAGATCCATCCCGCAGTCGGCAACTGCCTCCTGGGCAGCCACCAGCGCCAGTTGGGAGTATCTGTCGCAAGTCTTTGCATCTTTGGTGGTAAAACCGTGGGCCGTGAGGTCAAAGTCGGGTATCTGACATGCAAAACGTGTCTTGAACAGGGTGCAGTCAAAACGGGTGATTGGGGATGCGCCGCTCCTGCCTTCGTCCAGTGCCTGGAAGAAGGATGGAACATCATTTCCAATCGGGTTAATTGTTCCGATACCCGTTATTACGACCCTCTTCAACTGCATTATTCAGCTTTCTGGTTATCTTCGATGTACTTGATAACATCTCCAACGGTGGAGATCTTCTCTGCGATGTTGTCGGGGATGTCAATTCCGAACACGTTCTCGAACTCCATAATGAGCTCAACAGTGTCAAGAGAATCTGCACCCAGGTCACCGGTCAGAGTGGCGTCAGGACGAACCTCACTTAAGTCAAGACCAAGTTTATCAGCAATAATGCGGTTAACTTTTGAAGCGATGTCTTCCATGATAAATTTTTGTTAATTAGTTAAATAGTAGTTATCTGTTCGTATTTTTTATACAACTAAATTGGCCGCGAAGTTATTATTTATTTTTCGGATTAGCAAATCCGCCCCCTTTTGCTACCTTTGGGGTCATGAAAAACCTCATAGTATTTGCATCCGGCAGCGGCACCAATGCCGAGAACCTTATCAACTACTTCAGCCGCTCAGAGGATTTCCACGTGGCAGCCGTTTTCTGCAACCGTCCGGGAGCCTTTGTGCTGCAACGCGCCGCCCGGCTCAATGTCCCCACCGAGACCTTCAACAAAGAAGACCTTTGGGGCGGGAAGGTGATGCAACTGCTGGAGAGCTACAACACCTATGCCATAATACTGGCGGGCTTCCTTATGATGGTACCGCCCCAGATCATAAACGCATACCCCGGGCGGATCATCAACATCCACCCCTCCCTGCTGCCCCAATACTGCGGTAAAGGGATGCACGGGATGCTCGTGCACGAAGCAGTGGTTGCGGCGGGAGAACCCGAAACGGGCATCACCATCCATCTGGTGGACGAGCAATACGACCATGGAAAGACCCTGTTCCAGGCCCGCTGCGAGGTATTGCCGTGCGACACCGCCCTGGATGTCGCAGCCAAAATCCACCTGCTGGAGCAGGAGCACTTCCCCGAGGTGGTGGAAGGCTACCTGCTGCACCTGGGCGAATAAACTATTTTTTAATGAACTCTACGCGCCGGTTCTTTGCACGACCGGCTTCGGTACCGTTATCGGCAATAGGTTCGTGACTCCCCTTGCCCACTGGACGCAGATTAAAGGGATCCACACCCATATCTTCAAGCGCCTTTACCACGGCCTCCGCACGCTGCTGGGAGAGGGGGTCGTTGGTCTTATCTGAACCGACATTGTCGGTGTGTCCCTGCACCTCGAAGCGGGCCTGCGGGTTCTTCTTCATGTAGTCGGCCACCTTCTGGATCTCTTCCATCGATTCAGGCTTCAGCGTTGCCTTGCCTGTTTCGAAGAGAATATTGTTGGTCACGAACTTGCCGGTCTCGGCTATGGCTTTCTCTACGGCACTCATGTCGGTAGTCTGCTGGGCATATAGTTCATTGCCACCCTTGGCCAAACGGAAGTTGGTCAAATAGTTTTTGTTGCCGTGGAAACCGCCCCACTCTGCCTGATGAATCTTCACACGGTCTGCAGCCTGACTATTGGGAATGTTGATCACGCGCTTACCATTGATATAGATTTTGATAGCACGCTTGTTGAACGACAATGCAAAATGGCTCCAATCATTCTTCTTCAATTCCCAAGTCTGACCACCGCCGGAATCACGCCAATCGCCAGACACAGAATGGTAAGTGCAGGTTACCTCAAGTTTGTCATAGCTCTCGCCGATTCTGATTTCGAACACATTCCCATCATCGCTTTTGTTAAACTCAAATTCGTAGCAGTTGTTAAGCTCCGTCTTGGGGTCATTCATCCAGAAATCACATTCAAATGTAAAGAAATCAGGCAGATAACTGGTTTGGTTGGTCATCAAAGGCTCAATCCTCGTACCAGGCTCGAAGTGGATACATTTCTTCCCCTTCATACTGGCCACATCGGTCGAACCGTCAATCAAGTCCCATTTGGAGGGGAACTCACCCATCTGCTCGCCCTGCAGATTGTCATCAAAGAATACTACGGTACCCGGCACGAAATCAGACTGCTCATACACGGCTTCTGTATCCTGAGGACCTTCTTCAATCTCTTCCTCTTCATATTCTTCTGCCTCCTGTTTTTGTTTCTTCTTGCTTTTCTTATCAGACTTTTTTCCCTCAAAAGCGTCATTGATCTCCTGCTCAACAATATCGCCAACGTTACGCTCAACGGCATCTTGTGCACGGTTTTTCAGACGCTCCAGAAATTGGGCATCCGCAGTTGTACCTGCTACAAGCAGGATTATCAAGAGAATTACAAACTTTTTCATATTGTCGTTGAATTAGTAATAATCGGACTCTGTACAAAAATAGTGCTAGTCTCTCTACCTCACGCCAAACGCGTAGATGCTGTGACTGTGATACACCTCGCCGGGGCGCAGCTCCACAGAGGGCCACTGGGGCTTGTTGGGAGAGTCTGGATAGTGCTGGGTCTCCATGCAGATGGCGGTGCGGATTTCGTATGCCACGCCCTTCTTTCCACGCACGCTGCCGTTGAGGAAATTGCCCACATACACCTGCAGGCCCGGCTCCACGGTATATATCCTCATATCAATACCTGTGGTGGGGCAGTAAAGCTCTGCAGCGACTTTTGAGATGTCACCTCCGGTGTCCAGCACCCAGTTGTGGTCGTAGCCGTGGCCGTTGTGCAGTTGCTCGTTATCGGACTCTATCTCCTCGCCGATTTGCCTGGGTTTGCGGAAATCGAACGGAGTCCCCTCCACGGGGGCAATCTCACCGGTGGTCATGAAGGTATCATCTATAGGGGTGTAACCAGAGGCGTTGATGGTCAACTCGTCGTCCAGGATGGTGTGGTTAGCCGGATCGCCGGAGAGGTTGAAATAGGAATGGTTGGTCATGTTAATCACCGTCGGAGCATCGGTAGTGGCCTCATAGGCTATGTCCAGGGCGTTCTCTGACGTCAGGGTATAGGTAACGGTGGCTTTCACGGTGCCGGGAAAGCCGGCATCGCCGTCGGGCGATTCAAGGGCAAGCTTGATATGGCTGCTATCTGCCTCAACCACCTCGAACACGCGGTAGTGCCAGCCGTCGGGGCCGCCGTGCAGGCAGTGGCCATAGTTGTTGCGCGGCAGCTGGTACTGCACGCTGTCTATGGTAATCAGCCCCTGGTTGATGCGGTTGCCGTAGCGGCCAATCACCGCCCCGAAGTTGGAGTCGTGGTTCTCCGGGAAGTAGTCGCGGATATTGTCAAAACCAAGCACCACGTCGCGCATCTTCTTTGTGCGGTCGGGAACCGATATGGATACGATGCGGCCGCCAAAGTTGGTGACGCACACCTCCATGCCGGAGTTGTTCTTGAGGGTGTATAGCGCAACCGGCAAATCGTTATACGTGCTGTCAAACCGCGCCGGATCAAGGCCGGAAACAGTCAGACGACCCTTACTCGGGCCACATGATATCAGCATCATCGCCGCCAGGGCGGTCAGGATAATATTTCTCATAATCTGCATAGATTATCGTGTTGTGATTTCGTCAAAGTAAAAATAACAACCTTTTAGATAAAACCCAAAGAAAAGTATTACCTTTGCCACGCATCACCCGCCTTGGTGGTGGAATGGTAGACCCTATGATGACTGGGGCCAGGCCCCAGACCCCTCGCTCCAGCCTTGCTATCGCACACCCCTTCCCTGCCCGGCTTCCGCTATCGCCCGACGGCGATTATTATTTCCCCTCCCTACATTCAAAAAAAGTATTACCTTTGCCTCCACATCACGCCTTGGTGGTGGAATGGTAGACACGAGGGACTTAAAATCCCTTGGCCCGAAAAGGCCGTGCGGGTTCGATTCCCGCCCGAGGCACAAAAAGAGCAGCGAGTTCGCTGCTCTTTTTGTGCCTTGAGGCCCTATGTCCTACCCCATCCCAACCCTTCCCCCAGGGAAGGGCTTGTTCTCCACCAAA
>JAGABI010000042.1 GCA_017614715.1 Bacteroidales bacterium
CGGAAGGTGTGGCTGGAACACCTCCTTTTTGGAGCTGAAGGATGACTGATCTGGAGGAGCTTGCGAACGAGCGCGGAAATTGTCTTCCATTAATATATAGGATCGTAGCTCAGTTGGTTAGAGCGCTACACTGATAATGTAGAGGTCCGCGGTTCAACTCCGCGCGGTCCTACCACTGGGGGACTAGCTCAGTTGGCTAGAGCACCTGCTTTGCAAGCAGGGGGTCAAGGGTTCGACTCCCTTGTTCTCCACAAATGAAATAACGCCGCAGAAATGCGGCGTTTTTCATTTGCGGCGAAGCTTATTTCTACCTTCCCCCCGCACCCCCCTTCCGTTGGACGGGGGGCTTGTGAATTCACTGCTTGGGCTTTTTTTGTGTGGAGAACAAGGGAGTCTTACGACGCGATTGATTTATGCGAAGCTGCTGCCGCCGAGGAACTCGCGGAGGAGGGAGGTGGCGGGGATCTCTTTGTCGGAGACGGGCGTGAAGTAGCGGATGAACTTGAGAAGGCGGTGTGCCTCGCTGTATTCCGGCCGGTTTTTGGGGACTGTGCGCAGAATCTGCTCCGCGTGGTTGCGCATGACCGCGAACTCCAGCAGGTATGCGCTGTTGAACATAACGTCGGCCTGCTCCTGGTAAGGCAGAATCCATTTCTCCTCTGCATCGCACACGCTGGGCCATTGGCTAATGGTCTCAACGGCGGTGAAAGCACCCTTGTTATAGTCGCGAACAATGCGTCTGAGCAGGCGGTTGTCGCTGGTCGGGATGGACTTGTGGTTGTCCAGCGAGGTGCTGGTGAGCGTATTGATAAAAATTCGGTATTTGCAATTGTCATCCACGGAGGGGAGCAGTTCCGGGTTAAGTGCATGAATCCCCTCGATGAGCAGGATGTTGCCCCGATTCAGGCGCACCTTGCGCCCGTTGTATTCCCTCAGGCCTGTCACAAAGTTGTAACTGGGCATATCCACGGTCTCTCCGGAGAGCAGCTTGCGCACGTCGCTCTCCAGATACGCATGGTCCACCGTCTCAAAATTGTCAAAATCATATTTGCCGTCGGGCAGCAGCGGCGTCTCCACCCGGTTTACAAAGTAGTCGTCTGTTGAGAATGAAACGGGCTGCAGTCCGCAAGCCTTCAACTGAACGCTGAGTCTCCTGCAAAAGGTCGTCTTTCCGCTGGAGCTAGGGCCGGTGATGAGCACCACCTTGAGCGGGTCCTTGCGCTGGCGCGAGCGCCGGTAAATCTCCTCTGCAATCTGCACAATCTTTTTCTCCTGCAGCGCCTCGGCCACCTGTATCAGCTCGCTCGCGTGCCCGTTCAGGCATGCATGGTTTACATCGCCCACATTGCTGAGTCCCATTATGATGTTCCACCGCAGGTTCTCGCGGAATACCTCAAAGGTGTGCGGCTGGTCAATCCGCTTGGTTACCTGGTCAGGATTGTGCCTGTCCGGGAGGCGGAGCAGCATACCGTCGCCGTATTTCTCCAGCTCCCACGTCTTGAGATAGCCGGCAGAGGGGACCAGGCGCCCGTAATAGTAGTCTGCAAAATCCCCAAGGGTATAATACTCTGTATAAACCTCTTCGCTGGTCTCAAACAACTTCACCTTATCGTCGTAGCCGCGTTTGCCAAACATCTTCACAACATCCTCAGTGGGGGCGTCGTATCTATGGAACTGGGTGTCTTCTGCGACAATCTGGAGCATCCGGGCGCGGATTCTTGACACATCCTCGCCGGTAAGCTTCTTGTGGCTCTTTTTCTTCAGGTTGCAATAATAACCGTTTGAGATAGGGTGTTCCAGGTAGATGCGCCCGCCGGGGATCACGTCATGGGTGGCCTTGCACAGCAAAAAGCAGAGCGAGCGGAAATAGACCCTCATGCCGCTCTTTTGCCGTACGTCCAGGAATTCAACTGTATTACTGTTATATGCCTTGAACCGCAGACCCTGCGATACATTGTTAACCTTAGCAGAAACAATCTGGTATGGGTGCTCAAACTGCCCCTTGAACTCTTCCAGGATGTCGAGCAGATAGAGGCCTTCAGGAAACTCTTTTGTGGTGCCGGTATTCTTGCACTGTACCTGTATCATAATTATTTTTTCCAAAGATAATCATTCTTTCAATTCTTTTGAGTACATTAGCGCGACAATTCTAAGCCAATGATTTTACATTCTATGAAACACTTTTCTGTAATGATGGTTGCGGCACTCCTCGCGATGGTTGCTTGCACAAACGATCCGGAAATTAGCATTGACCGAACTGACCTTCAAATGGACTATAAGGGTGGCAGGTGCGAATTTAACGTATCGTCAAATTGTGAGTGGGAAATTTTCTGCAACAGCGATAATGAGGATTTGCTCACCATCTCCCAGACAGAGGGGCCCAGCGGAGATCAGACAATCCAGATCATTGTGAATGAGAACGAATCCACAAGCATCCTGAATCACTACTTCACCGCCGTGGCGCACGGCAAAAAGAGGGATGCCCTCGCATACTTCACCATCACCCAGGGCGCCCCTGCATATGTCATTTTCAGCAAGAATGCTTTTACGGCAGATTATACAGGCGGAGAGTATGAATTCACCGTCTCTTCAAACTTCCCGTGGAGTATCAGTGTCAAGGGCGCGGGTATCACTGTAGATCCCATGTCCGGTACCCCCATGACCAAAGCTGAAGGCGATGATGATGAGGATGAAGATGAAGACGAGAATGCCACCAAAATCACAGTTACCATAGATGAGTATGAGGGTGATGTGAACCGCAAGTTCGAACTTACAGTGACCGCTATAGGAGAAGATACCGTAGTATCTGACAAACTCGTCATTACCCAGAACCGCCCCATGCTGGTTATCGGCAAGCGTGAGTATCCCATCAAGAAAATGGGTGACGGCCGCTGGTGGATGGTGCAGAACCTTTGCTACTCGCAGAAAGGAGTTAGTATAGGCGATGGAACATGCGGTATCTGGTATCCCTGCAGTGACACTGCGCTTGAGTTTGACAGCAGTGAAGCGGGCATTGTCGCAAAGGGCCTTCTCTATTCAGATGCCACCGCTTTTGATGCAAATATTACTGCCACTACCGCATCGAGGATGGAGAACACCCCTCAGGGTATTTGCCCCGACGGATGGCACATCCCAAAGTTGAAGGAGTATCTCGCCCTTGTGGGGAAGAGCACCAACCCTGAACTTGAGGTTAATACCGATGCCCCTTATTACGATGCAGCCCGCGACCACGGCTCACTCTCCATGCTTGAAGAGGCCGGGTTCAACACTACCATGGCCGGATATGTCCAGGGCAGGAGCAAGGGATTTGAAGAGAATGGCGACATACAGGGTTATCTTGCCTCCAGAGGTTATATCTCCACGAGCTACCTTTTCTGCTCTACCGCATACAGCAAAACGATGTGGTACGCCCTTGTCTTCAACAGGGCAGCAAATACAGCCGAAGTCGGCATGATGAGTAACTTTACCACAACCCGTCCTTTTGCAGGCAGCGTACGTTGCATTAAAGACGAATAATCAATGAACACCAAAGGGACAGTAATTGCAATTATTGCCGCGGTCTTGTTGCTTGCGGCGGCTGTGTTCGTGTACTTCAAATTCTATTTTGTGTTTGGCAGCGGCGTGAAGGCCGGCGAACTCAATCAGATTGTGTACAAGGGGTGGGTGTGGAAGACCTATGAGGGTCGTCTTATCCAGACCGGCTTCAAAGGTGCCAAAGGTGGCGGATCGCTCCAGTCCAATGAGTTCAACTTCTCCGTTGTGAACAAGAAGGTCGCCGATTCACTCATGCGTTGCAGCGGCAAACAGGTAGAATTGCATTACAGGGAGTACAACGGAATGCTTCCATGGCGCGGTATGCAGCGCTACGTTGTGGACAGCATTATCTGTGTTACGCCAAGCCCGACTGTGAACACCATTCCCATCATCCCGGAACCGGAAGATGGAACGTTTTCTCTATAATTGCCGGGAATTCCTTCGCAAGAATCGCATAAATACCCCTTTTTTCTTATACATCGACGCCAGCTCTGCTGCGTCGATTTTTTTTGCCCCCTCCGATCGCTTCAGAAAGAAATCGCGGCGTGTTACCGCTATTTCAGGGTCAATTATCAGGGCAATATCTTCATAATTGATCTCCAGGCTGCGTTTGTCGATATTCAGGGTGCCGATGGTAGAAAGGTAGTTATCGCAGACGATAGTTTTAGAGTGGTCAAACGCTCCAGGGGTGGATAATAGTGTTATGCCGGCGTCAACGCACTCCTTGAAGAACGAACTGTTGGCGGTGTCCATGATTTTACTGTCGGTCTTCCCGGGAACCATAATCCTGACGTCCACTCCGCGTCCGGCTGCATCTTTAAGGGCTTCCAAAACCGGCCCGGAGGGGCAGAAATAGGGCGTCTGGATATAGACGTACCGCTTTGCCAAATGCAGGATGCGGCATACGCCCCCCTCAAGAAAGTGGTCACCGCCTCCGCCTGCGGCAAACTGTACTGTCTTGTTGTGGAAAGAGCCGGGTGAGGGAACCATTGTCTCCAGATGGCAGGAGGTTGTGATGATGGTATCCTCTTTTGCCAGCCTGTCTGTCATATCGCGATTAACGGCCTGTCCCATCCGCTCCGACCACATACGGGAGAATATCCTGGCCAGTGACGATACGGCAGGTCCCTGGATGCGAAGATGGGTGTCGTGCCACAAATCGCGGTTGGGTGTGCCCAGATTCATACCACCGGTGTATCCCACCTTGCCGTCAATAATCACAATCTTCCGGTGATCACGGCTGTTTATACCCGGGAGCATCTCCCAAAGCTGGTGGTCTGTATCGGTGAAGAACTGCAATTTTGCCCCGGCGGCGCGGAGCTCTTCATAGTACTCCTTATGACAGAAGGCATTGGCGACGTCATCTACGAGTATCTTAACCTCGACCCCTTCCTGCAACTTGCGGATTATCAGGCTGTGAATCCTTCTGCCGGCAGCATCTTCCCGCCAGCGGTAGTACTCAATCCAGATATATTGCCGTGCAGCGGTGATGTCGGCCTCCAGCAGCTCCCATTTGCGGCGGCCGGAGGTTATGATATCCAAGTCGTTGCCGTCGCTGGGCATCATACTCTCATCTCCACGGGAGAGATAGCGTGCCAGCTGAAGATAATCAGGCTCGTCGGCATAGCACAACCAACCCCGCGCCACACTCAGCAGGCATATCAAGGATATGCGCAGAATGCAGTTACGCATAAACAGAATTAATCGCTGCTGCTAGGCGTCTTTCTTTTTGAAAAGCTTCCCTGCGCTCTCTTTGGCGTCGTTATAAACGACCTTGGCGGCATCGGCCACTCTGTCGGCCGCAGCAGAAGCTTTGTCGAGGATGGCCTCGTTACGCTCCTTGCGCTCTTCAGGGGAGAGATTGGCATAGTCCTTCACCTTGTCAATCACCTCGCCAGTGCCCTGTTTTACCTTGTCAAAGACCTCACCGGCCTCCTGCTTTACGTTTGCAAAAGCGTCGCCGGCTTCGTCTTTAATTGCGGCGCCTGCCATATTCAAAGCCTCGCCAGCCTTCTTGGCTGCATCCTGCATTTTCTCCTTGAAAGAGACTTTGCCATCCTTATTCAGATCCCTGGGATCAAATTCCTGCTTCTCTTCGCTCATAGTATTTACGGTGTTAGATTATTATTGTTACAACCTAACAAATTTAACTAACCCTCCGGAAAAAAGCAAGGGGCCAAGGCCCTTATTTGCAGTGCTTGTCGAGCCAGTCAAACACCTCACGGTGCCAGTATATGCAGTTTTGCGGTTTAAGAACCCAGTGATTCTCGTCCGGGAAGAGGAGCAGCTTGCTCTCCACGCCCATCATCTGGGCGGCGTTGAAGGCTGCCATACCCTGGTCGTAGGGTACACGGAAATCTTTCTCCCCGTGAATTACCATAATGGGAGTGTCCCAGTTTTTCACCATGGTGTGAGGGGAGTGGTCGTAGAGTTTGCGTGCTACCGGGTTGTCGCTCCACGGGGCACCTGACTGGGGAACATCCGGCATCGCAATGCCGCCGTTGTCCCAATTGGGAAACCACATCTCCTCCGTTTCCATGTACATGTGCTCTTCATTAAAAATGCCGCAATGGGCGATGAACGCACTGAAACGTTTCTGGTGGATTCCGGCCAGGTTATAGACAGAATATCCGCCGTAGCTGGCGCCAATGGCCGCCATCTTGCCCACATATGGCTCGGCGAGCAAAGCATCGGCAGCGGTGAGATAATCCTCCATATTCTGTCCGGTATAGTCGCCGGAAATCTGCTCGCACCATGCCTGCCCGAAACCGGTTGTGCCGTGTCGGTTGGGGAGCACCACCACATACCCCTGGGATGCCATCAGGCGATAGTTCCAGCGGGTTGACCAACTCTGGCTGAAGCAGCTCTGTGGGCCGCCCAGGCAAACCAGAATGGACGGATAAACTTTTTTGGGGTCGAATTTTGGCGGGTAAAGCACCCATGTGAGCATCTTGCCGCCATCGGTGGTGGGTAGCCAGCGGTCTTCTACCTTGATATCTTCCAGTTGCTCAATGATATAGTCATTCTCGTGGGTGAGCTGGACCCAGTTGCCGTCGGCAGGGTTAACCGCCACAATCTCAGCCGGACGCATCATGGAGGTGTTGGTTGTGACAATCATATCGTTGCCAAAGGCGTCCAAGGTGAATATGGGGCCTGCAAAGTCATACCATTCATTCTCAGGGGTCACTCGCACCAATGCGCCGTCGGCCAGGTTGACTTTCCATATCTGGCCAAGCCCCTCCACAACGGCAGAGAACCAGATGCTGCTTCCGTCGGGGCTCCAGGCGGGACTCTCGACGTTATAAGTAAAGTTGGTGGTGAGTTCGCGGCGGCTGCGGGTGGCAAGGTCCATCACAAACAATCGTACCCGGTCTGCCTCGTACCCTCCACGCTCCATGCTGAGCCATGCAATCATGGTCCCGTCTGGGGAGAACACCGGGTCGGTGTCGTATCCGGGCATCCCCTCCGTGAGGTTCTCACAGGTCTTCAATGCAACATCGTAGAGATAAATGTCGGTGTTGGTTGAGAATGCATATTCCCGGCCGGTGGCTTTGCGGCAGGAGTAAGCTATCAGCTTGCTGTCCGGGCTCCAGCTGAGCTGCTCCAGACCGCTGAAGGGTTCAGTGGGGAGTTCAAACGGCTCGCCGTCCAGGATGTCAACCCCCTTGCTGAATGCTCCGCGCGGTTTGTAGTCGGCGATGTATGTGTGGGGGATATACTCCACAAAATGGTCCCAGTGGCGGTACATCAGGTTGTCTATGGTGCGCACGTTGGCCTTCTTAAGGTCAGGATGCCTGTCGGTCGGGGCGGTGAAATTCTTGAAATCGGCTGTGTAGAGCACCTTTTTCCCGTCGGGAGAGAACTTGAACTCGCCGATGAAATTGGGCACTTTGCTTTTTACACGCTCACCTTTGCCGTCTGGATTGCATACGTACATCTGCCCCATCTTAACATAGGCTATCTTCTCTCCGCCATCAATCCAGCGGGCGTTGGATATGCTAGATTTGGCCTTGGTGATCTGCACCGGATTGCTGCCGTCAGCATTCATTACAAACAGCTGGCGGCACTCTATGTTGCGCTCTATGTTGGTATAGGTTACTCCGTAGAGAATCTTGCTGCCGTCGGGAGAGGGTTGCGGATCAGAAACCTTGCCCATAAGGCGCATCACCTCGGGGGTGTAGTGGTCGGTTTTGACGCGCGGCTTCTTCACGTATGTGTTGTTCATGGTACAGGATGCAAGCATCATCACAAGGATTGATATCGTTATAATGCGTTTCATATATATTACATTATTGGGAATACTACAAAAACGGCGGCGTCCCAGATTGCATGGGAAACTATCAGGGCCGGCAGCCATTGCGGCTTGAGCCAGAAGAGCAGGCCCCATACGGCACCTGCCACCAGTGCTGCCATAGTCAGCATAAAGTTGAAAGACCAGATGTGGATCAGGGTATAGGAGGCCAGGGTTATGAGCGCCGCCAGAAAGCGTGCTTTTTTCAGGCCATTTTTTCTCTCCAGCGCATCTCCAAGTGCCTTCTGAATGCAGCCCCGCCAGAATATCTCCTCCGCCGGTCCGGTGAGCAGCAGCAATTGCGCCGCCAGCAGCCACTTCATGGAGCCGTCCTTGAGGGCATAAATGTTATCCACCTGAGGCCGCGCAAAAGAAAACATAAGGCTGGAGAGTTTGTCTCCCAGATAGAAGATACCCCACATGAGGGCGGCTATCGCAATCCCGAGGATAATCTGGGACAAGTTGAACTTCAACCCTTTATGCCAATCGGGGAAAAATATGAACCCCAGCGCAAGGAGGATGCAGCTGCTGGCTGCCATAGCTCCCCAGAACGGCACATGAGGTGCGGTCCAAGGGCTGAACATAATAAACCACAGTGCGGCCGCGACAGATATCGAGGTTATTATCCGGGAGCGGGCAGTCATGAACGGGCGGTCATTAAAATATCGCACCCAAAACAAATCCAAGGCAGAGCATGATGCCAGAAACCATCTGCAGTTTGGCGGTCATAAGATCCAGCTGGTTAAAGGCACACAGGCCGTCGGTGCGGAAGCGCAGGACTTGGCGTATGTTTTTCACTACTACTGGCAGGGAGAGCATTATCAGCAGGCACCATACGGGGAAAACACCGCAGATGACAGCAGCGATTGTATAAAGGCATGGCAGGGATATAAGGATTATATACCACCACATCGATGCCTTTGGGCCGATTACCTTTGCAAAACTCTTTGCGCCGGCGGCAGAGTCGGTGGGGATGTCGCGGGTGTTGTTGGCGTGCAGCACAGCCACAGTCACGCAGCCTACAGGGATGCTGAGCAGCAGGGTGCTCCAGTCAATCGCGCCGGTGGCTACATATGCGGTGCCGAGCATGGGCAGTACGCCAAACACAATAAATATGTCGGTATCCCCCAGGGCGTGGAACTTGGTCCAGGAATAGAGCAGGGTGAGAAGGCATCCAACACCGCCAATCACCAGCAGAGGCCATCCGCTGCGTAAGGTGAGCACCAGTCCCAAAACGATACCTGCAGCGAGCAGCCCCATAGCCAGTTTGAAGTACTGCCCGGGGGTGAAATCGCCATTAAGCAGGCTCTGTACGCAATAGGCATCTTTGTTGTCAATACCTGTCTTATAGTCATAATAATCGCTGAGCACATTGCCTGCGGCGTGGAACAGGATTATGCCTATAAGGGCAAGCACAACGTTAATCCAATTGATGCTCCCGCCACCGTATTTATAAAGCAGGAACAAAGCGGTTGCCACAACCGGGGTGGCAGATACAACAAACGACCAGGGTCGTGTGGCTAAAAACCATCTTTTCATATTGCAAATATACTATCTTTAAATGTTAGTGGTACTTGCAGCAGGGCCAAAAAATAAATATATTTGCGGAGAGAGAATATTTTACCCGCAAAATGATGAGAATATCCAGAATAGTGACAGCGTTTGCAGCGTTGCTTCTGACGGCGTTCGTATCTTATGCAGGCAATGTCCCGGAGGATCGCTCGGCTAAGGCGGCAGCGGATTTTTTTGCTGCAACAAGCCTGAGGCGCTCGCAGGTTTCGCTGTCGTTGTCAGAAACTGGAAGTAGAAAGTCGGCGGCGGTTGCATACCGGGCGTATAACCGATATGGCGGCGGGTTTGTGGTGATTGCTGGCAACGATGCGGTGGAACCTGTCCTTGCTTATTCCAATGAAGGTTCTTTCCCCAGCGAAGCTGAGATGCCGGACAATATGAAATGGTGGTTCTCAATGCTCGCAAGGCAGATAGAGGCGATTCCAGATGGGGCAGAAGCAACCGAAGAGATAAAAGCCCGCTGGGAGAATCCGGCGAATGCCCCCAAATCGGGTGCGGCGAGTCTGCTTTATGACACTGCGCTATGGGACCAGGACGAACCTTATAACAACAAGTGTCCGATGTCCGGTGGCGAACGCTGCATAACCGGTTGCATAGCAACCGCAGGAGCTATTGTTGCCCGCTATTTTCAATGGCCCGACCGGGGTGAAGGGACAGTGCCGGCTCGAGCCAACAACAACTCCGGAGCCTATTTTGAGGCACACACCTTGGGATATGAGTACGATTGGAACAATATGCCTCTGAGCGGCGGCTATACCGCTGCTCAGGCTGATGCCATATCGACCCTGCTCTACGATATGGGTACCCTGGCCAAGATGAAATATGGAACCACCTCTACCGGATCAAATGCTGATCCAAGAGATCTGTTGGTGGGAATGAAGACCTACATGAAGTACAATAAGGGTGCATACATCGCCAAGCGGGATGACTATACAGATGCGCAATGGACGGCCTTGCTGAAGCGGACCCTTGAGGATTGCGGACCGAGTGTGTACAGTGGCCAGGATGTAGCAGGGGGTGGCGGACACGCCTTTGTGGTGGACGGATATGACGATTCTGGCCGGTTCCATTTCAACTGGGGGTGGAGCGGCTCTTGCAACTGCTACTGCTATACATCGCAACTCAAGCCGACCGATTCCCCGTACGATTTTACCGACATCCAGGAGCTTATGGTCAATCTGGTGCCCGACCGCAACGGTACCAGTACTGGTTATGACAATTTCAGATTCAACGGCGGAACGCACAATGGCATTTCTTGTTACGGTATAAGCTCCTCAATTGACATCTATCGTATAGATGAACAGTTTACTATGAATGCCGGCTGGCTGGAACCTACGGGTACTGCATTTAACGGTAGTTTTTACTTTGCCCTCTATGACAAGGATGGCAACTTCAAACAGGATATCAGCAGCGCCAATAAGATGTCAATCAGCTTCGGCTCTGCGAACCGTATTCGCGATATCAAATGTAAGATTACTACGGAAATCTCTCCTGGCGATCGTATCAAGCTCCGGTACGTGGGTCAGTACAATTCCGGCATCGTTGAGGTAGGCGTCGGATGTGTTACGGAGATTATCGTCATGGAAGAGGCGCCGGAGGATCCGGCTGCGAACGTTACCCCGGCTCAGATTGCTGAAACAACATCACTCTCATACAACCGTTCCAGCGGACAGTTTACTGTCACATTGCAATATCCTGCAAATTGGTCGGTGACCGATTCCGACGGTACTGTTGTCTCAAGCGGGGTCGCCGCAAACGGCGGGAGCGTGACCATCAATACTTCTTCGCTCTCCAGCGGGGTTTATACCATATCGCTGGGCAGTCTGAACAATCCTTTCACTTTTTCATTCACCAAGTAAATCATTTCTGATATGAAAAGATACAGACTATTAATAACCGCAATTCTGGAAACTGCGCGTGCCTTTGTCCCCTCGTGCCAATAGTACGATCAATTGATGCAGAAAATGTAATAATTAACGGCTCGGGAGTGTCCGGCTCGGTACAGGGACCTGGAACAGAGTATCCGGATTAAACATAAACATGACTGCGTTATGAGATATATAAAACTACTTGTTGCATCAGTATTACTGGTGTCAATGACCGCTTGCACCGTTGACAATGAGTCAGACCTGGATATGCTGGGGTATATCAAGACCATCAATATCATTGGCCCCGATAAGATAACATTCGAGCAGATAAGCGGAATAGAACAGACAAAGGCGACATCCGTGGACAACGGCAGCGCACTTGTGTTCAGATGGGCGGCAGGTGACACTCTCGGCATCTTCCCCAACAAGGGCAACCAGGTGGAGTTCCCGATTACATCTCAAGAAAGTTCCACCAGCGCATCGTTCGACGGAGGTGGCTGGGCACTGAGAAACAATGCCTCTTATGCTGCATATTATCCGTTCAATGTATGGAATTACCACTTGAACAACAAGACCATAGTGCTGGACTATTCGGGACAGGTGCAGAATGGCAACGGAAGTTTTGAGCACCTGTCGGCATACGATTATCTGGCATCGGCCAAGACAACACCCGAGAACAACATGGTCACCTTCCAGATGGACAGGCAGGGTTCCATCCTCTACATCGATATAGTTGTGCCCGAGCCCGCAACCATCAACTCGCTGACCATATCGTGCGACGAGGCCATCTTCGTGGAGAAGGCCGCGCTGGATATCTCGGGGAATAATCCCGTGGTTACACCCATAGAGACCAAGGAATCCCTCACCCTGAACTTTGAGAACACTGCCACTACAGAGCAGAATGAGACAGTGCGCGCCTATATGGCCGTCCAGCCGCTTGACTTCAGCAGCAAGACCGTGACCGCTACACTGATGACCGACGCCGCTACCTACACCGCTCCGGTAGTCTCCCGTGTGGTAAACAAGGGCAAGGCAGCCTTCCTTCGATTCTCAGAGAGTTTCAAGGGCCGGATTGTGATAACGGACGACACGAGCGCCTTGTTGACTTACAAGGGAGGAACGGCATCTTTTAACTTTGCCTCCGATGTGGAGTTTCAGGTGAATATTTCCAGCAACGCCACATCGTGGGTCTCGCAATCGAGTACCCGTTCCCTCAGCAGTCATACACTGGATTTTACCGTGGCACCCAACCAGGGCACCTTGCAGCGCACGGCAGTGATTACCGTCTCAAGTCCGCGGAGTACAGAATCAATTGAATTTACGATTACCCAGTATGGTCGTACCAACAGCTTTGCCATAACATCTGCCGGGAGTGATGCCAAAGTCCCCACAATTTCTGGTGGTAACCTCTCCGGCCTGGTAGACTGGGGAGACGAAGTTACCCTATGGAGCGCCACTGCCGTACACCATTGGGGCGATCCTGAAAACCAACATACCGCAGAGTACTTTGTGAGTAACGCCAACAGCTTCTCATTCAGCAATTTGACATCGCTGGTTAACGTGGACGTAAGCAACTTCAATTAGAGGGTTGCCCGCACGGATACAAGCCCGCTGCGGTTCACCGTCTCCACCTGGTATTGCCGTGGAGTTGAGCCCGGGATGGGGAACTCCATCGCCGGAGGATTGACCGGCCGTGCCTGGTCGCCATTGCGGTCATAGTCCTGATATCCACCCTCTTCCGGCAAGCGACCAATCAGCTCTCCATCGCAATAGATGTTGAAGTGTGATATGCCCGATTCTATGTCTGCCTCTGCGCGCCATACCAGTTTGGCAGTGTCGCCGTCCGTTACAATCTTTAGGTCGTATGGCGCCTCGGGGGCAGTCTTGTCAATGACCTGTCCTGTGCTGGCGTACTCGCTCCATGCCTCTGCGCACTCGCTGTCGGCTAACAAGCACAGGGTGCTCTTGTCGCCTTCGTAATACTTCTCGCGGCAGATGTTGAAGTTCTCAGGGTCGCCTAGGAAGGTCTGCTCACGGTCCAGGGGTTGCAGGTTCCCGTCCGGTGCAAGCCGCTGCTTAAGCGCCGCCTCCCAGAAGGGGATCGTCATGGAGCGCATATAGCTGAAATTGTGCCCCTGGCCGCGGGTGTATGCAATAGCTGCGGGCGCATTGTGAGAGCGGAAAAGTGCAAACGAATGATTGGCTGTGGCGGGGATGTTGTCGGCCCCCTCACCGGGGCCGGCGTGACGGAAAATAACCGGTACGTCGTATGCCGCGGCGGGGTATTCCCACTGCGGGTCCCATGCGGCGGAATAGCATACTGCGGCTATTATCCGCTCGGGATGCTCATGCAACATGGAGAGGGTCCAGAATCCGCCTCCGGAGTGCCCCCAGAGCAGGAAAGGTGCATCGGGCAATTCCGGGTGGGAGCTCCTTTTGGCCGCCTTTGTAAGGGCCAGGAGCAGCGCAGCATAACTGCCGTTAGAAGGGTATGCCCAGACGTCGCACAAGCCATAAATGTTAGTCTCCACAATGGCCAGGTCCCACTTGCGTGCAAATGCCTGATACTGGATGTCGCAGTGGCGGCTAAGACCGAATTCTTCCTGGCTGCAGCCGTGCTGGAACACCATAATTCCGCGGATTTTCCCGGCGGTGGAGGGGATGTAGAAGCCGTAGTCGGCATGGTCGGCAAATGTGCATTCTTCGCCAATCAGGGTCAGGGAGAATACGGTATCCTTGGCCGCACCCGGGGCTTTTGTGGCGGTCTGGATCCGGGCAGTGCGGCAAGAGAGCAGCATCAGCCCAAGAGCCGCAAATACTAGCAGTCTTCTTAATGTCATGCGCCGGCGTAGAGTTTGATTATGTTCAGGATCACTTCAGTGGCTTTTTCCATACTCTCCAGAGGTACAAACTCCAGCTTTCCGTGGAAATTGTGGCCGCCGGCAAAAATATTGGGGCAGGGGAGTCCCATGAATGAGAGGTTGGCTCCGTCTGTGCCGCCGCGGATAGGCTGCACTTTTGGCTTTATGCCGGCCATTTCCATGGCCTTCATGGCGTTCTCCACAATATGGAAGTGAGGTTCCACCATCTCGCGCATGTTGCGGTACTGATCCTTTATGTCTGCGGTGACGATGTTGCCATACTTGGCGTTTATGAAATCTACAGCGGCCTGCACAACAGCCTTCTTCTCTTCCAGCTTTGCGGCATCATGGTCGCGGATAATGTAGCTCATGTCAGCCTCTTCTACGACACCTTTGAAGCTTGTCAGGTGTATGAATCCCTCGTAGCCTTGTGTGAACTCCGGGCGCTGCTCCACCGGCAGCATTGCGTTCAGCTCCATGGCCACCAGGCAGGCGTTAATCATCTTGCCCTTGGCGTATCCGGGGTGGATATTGCGCCCTGCAACGTGAATCTTTGCGCCGGCAGCGTTAAAGTTCTCATATTCAAGCTCTCCAATCATCCCTCCGTCCATGGTGTAGCCAAAGTCGGCGCCGAACTTTTTCACGTCAAATTTCACCACTCCGCGGCCAATCTCCTCGTCCGGGGTAAAGGCAACCTTTATCTCGCCGTGCTCAAATTCCGGGTGGTTCACAATGTACTCCGCTGCGCACATTATCTCCGCTACGCCAGCCTTGTCGTCGGCCCCCAGCAGGGTGGTGCCGTCGGTGGTTATCATGGTCTGGCCGCGGTATTGCGCCATCTCGGGGAATTCGCTCACCCTGAGTATCTTGCCGTCGCCAAGGGGGATGTCTCCGCCGTCGTAGTTTTCAATTATCTGGGGCTTGATATTGTCGCCAGGGGCGTCGGGGGAGGTGTCCACATGGGCAATGAAGCCGATCTTGGGGATCTTCTTGCCTGTATTGGCAGGGATGCTGGCCATCACGTAGCCGAATTCGTCCATGCTGGCCTCAATCCCGAGGCCGGCCAGCTCGCCGCGCAGCTGCTCCAAAAGCTTCAGCTGTTTGGCGGTAGAGGGCTGGCTTTCACTCTCTTCGCATGACTGAGTGTCAAACGACACGTACCTCAAAAACTTGTCAAGTATCTTTTCCATTATTGTTCGCTTTTAGCTTTCATCGATGAACTTATCATGTATATGATTATCAGCAGGTAAGGGATTATGGCGATGGCCTCGCCCCAGCTTGCGTTCCAGCCGGAGAGGAACCAGTCCACGTTGGCGAATTTGAGAATTGCGCTCACCACGCCCATCAGGGCGCCGCCGGCAATGAAGCCCGATGCTATAAGGGTACCTTTCTCCTGACGCGCCGCATTCAGCGCCTTGTCTTTGCTGCGACTGCCCACATACCAGCTGATTGCGCCGCCCACCAGCAGCGGGAGGTTGAGGTCTATAGGGATGAACATACCCAGGCAGAAGGCCAATGCGGGCACCTTGAAGATTGTGAGCAGGATGGCGATAATCGCGCCCAGGCCGTACATCAGCCAAGGGGCGTTGCCACCCTCCATCATAGGTTGTATCACGGCTGCCATCGCGTTTGCCTGAGGCGCCACCAGGGCATCCTGGCCCACAAATCCGTATGTCTTGTTGAGCAGGATCACCACGCCGGCTACAGTGGCTGCAGCCACCAGCACGCCGAGGAATTTCCATCCCTCCTGCTTTGCCGGAGTCGTGCCAATCCAGTAACCGATTTTGAGGTCGGTGATAAAGCCGCCCGCGGTGGAGAGTGCGGTGCAGACCACGCCGCCAATCAGCAGAGCCGCCACCATGCCGCTATTGCCCTTGAGGCCGCAGGCTACCAGCACCAGGGCTGTGATAATCAGCGTCATGATGGTCATGCCGCTCACCGGGTTGGTCCCTACAATTGCTATTGCATTGGCCGCCACGGTTGTGAAGAGGAAGGCGATTACAGCTACTATCAGCAAGCCCACCAGCGCCTGCCATATATTATTTACTATGCCGCCCAGTGCAAAGAATGCAAATACGGCAATCAGGGTCAAAACGATGCCAAAGACCACTGTCTTCATGGGGAGGTCGCGCTGGGTGCGCTCCACCTCTGCGGCGCTGCTCTTGTCTTTCTTGCGGAATTCGCCCATTGCGAGGCCCACCGCGCTCTTGATTACGCCGGCCTGCTTGATTATGCCGATGATGCCGGCTGTTGCGATGCCTCCGATGCCAATCTGGCGCGCGTAGGTGCGGAAAATCTCATCTGCCGACCATTGCGAGATGGCCTCAGAGAAGCTCATGCCCAATATATCTACGCCGCCGCAGAAAGCGCCCATAAGGGGAATGGCTACCAGCCAAACCAGCAGGGAGCCGCAGCATATTATAAAGGCGTACTTGAGTCCCACGATATAGCCAAGGCCCAGCACTGCCGCGCCGGTGTTTATCTTGAGCACGATTTTGGCCTTGTCGGCAACCACCTGGCCCCAGTGCATAACCGTGGTGGAGAGGGTCTCGGTCCTGGCGCCGATTGTGGATACTATGAAATCGTATACACCGCCAATGAGGCCGGCGGTCAGCAGCGTCTTGAAACTCTTGCCGCCGCTCTCGCCGCTAACCAGCACCTGTGTGGTGGCGGTCGCCTCCGGGAACGGATACTCCCCGTGCTGCTCTTTTACAAAGTATTTGCGGAAGGGGATCAGGAACAGGATGCCCAGCATGCCGCCCAGCAGCGAGCTGAAAAACATCTGGATGAAGTCTACGTCCAGCCCGAGTATATATATGGCAGGCAGCGTGAATACCGCCCCCGCTACAATCACGCCGGAGCAGGCGCCGATAGACTGTATTATTACATTCTCTCCCAGCGCGTTGCGCCGCTTGCTGGCTGTGGACAGGCCCACTGCTATTATGGCGATGGGGATGGCCGCCTCAAACACCTGGCCCACCTTGAGCCCCAGATATGCCGCTGCGGCAGAAAAGATGATGGTCATCAGCAGGCCAATTACCACCGACCACACCGTAGCTTCCGGATACTTTTTCTTTGGAGACATTATTGGGGTGTACTCCTCACCCTTTTCCAGCTTCCGGTACGCGTTCTCCGGCAACTGGGTTTTGATGTTTTCAGAATCGTTCATAGTGCTCCAAATATAATTATAATTGAGCCAAAAGGATAATTTTTTAAAAATTCTCTGTCAAAAATTTTGCATATTGGAAAAGATGTGTATCTTTGCAGTCCCTTCCGAAAGGGGGGTGTGAAAGTTCATTGAAATCTTGAGAGAGATAAAGAGGTAAGAAGAAATTAAGATAGTCTGTAATAGTAGTAATTATTAGGGACTGCAATTTCAAAGACAATCATGGAGGGC
>JAGABI010000043.1 GCA_017614715.1 Bacteroidales bacterium
GGGCCGAGCTGGCGGCCGAGCCCTGGGCCCCGCCCGGGGCGAGGTCGATGGCGGCGGTCACTTCGCGCTGGTCGTTGTAGAAGATTTCGCGGAGATGGCCGCGGAGGCAGACCACCGTTTCGGACGATTTCAGATGGCGGTGGATGGGCAGCGGCGTGCCGGGCTCCAGCGCATTGAGCATCCGCTGTGACTGATCGTCCGGCCCGTTGCGCAGGTCAAAATTCATCCGCAGCCGCGGCGAGGCCTTCGCCTGCGCGGTGAGATCGTCGAGGAGTTGTTGGGTGATGAGCATAATTCAGATTAATAATCAATCAACCGTCCCAGGTCCCATCCCAGGAACTCTTCAATTGGCACGCCGCCAGGACCCACCACTAACGAATAGTCTGGATTGAAACGTTTCTTAAACTCGCTCAACCCTTCGTTATCGGTCCGGCGGCCACTCTTTACCTCTATCGCTATCCGTTTGCTGTCCGCATCAATCACAAAGTCCACCTCGTCATCACGCTCGCGCCAGTAGTACAGTTTATAGTCATACTCTTCAGCATTATTCAGCAGATAAGCGCCCACAGCGCTTTCCACCCAGCGGCCCCACACCTTAGGAGTCGTGAATGCCTTCTTGAAGTTCATACCGCTCTGCACCGAGAAAAGTGCCGTATTATACACCATCAGCTTTGGAACCGAGTTATACTTTCTGGCATTGTCCGATGCATACTTGTGCAGCCCGCACAAGAGTCTCGATTCATCCAGCGTAGTCAGATAGCTGGCCAGTGTGGTCACATTGCCCGCGTCCTGCAACTGCCCCAACATCTTGTTCAGCGACAACTCCTTGCCTGAATAAGCGCACCCCAGTTCGAACAGCTGTTTCATCAGTGCCGGCTTATACACCGTCTTCGTCTTCAGCACATCATAGTCAATGGCCGGAGCCACAATGCTATCTTTAATATACTTACGCCAACGACGCTCGTCGCTCACATATTTTGCGCCTCCTGGATAACCACCAAAATAGATATAGTGATCCAAATCCATATCGAAAGCCTCGCGAATCTCACCGTAGCTCCAGTGGGGCATCCTGATCAGTTCATATCGTCCTGCCAAAGATTCCGTCAGTCCGTCTTTCAGCAGCAATCGCGACGAGCCCAGGATAACCAGCTTCAAGCCCACGTCATAGAACGTATCATCATCCCATTCCTTCTTCACAGCCTCGCTCCAGTTATCCACTTTATGTACCTCGTCAATCACCAGTAGAAATTCCGAAACGCCAGACGCTTTCATCCTTGCCCTTGCTGTGGACCACATCTCTCCAATCCATCCAGTGTAATCAGGCGCCACATTATCAGCACTCACAAACATATATGGCAAGCCTGTTTCTTGAAGCACCTGTTTCACCAGAGTAGATTTACCAACCTGCCTCGGGCCAGCTATCACCTGTATCTTATCACGCGGCTCTTCAATCCTTGATTTTAATTCATTATATTGTATGCGCCTATACATAATTCATTGCTATTTTGCCCGTAAAGTTATGCAAAATTCTCAAATCATCAATACAAAATTCTCAAAAGCTCTCCGCGGAATTCTCATATGAACTTAGCAACTACTTCAGGCCCCACCTCACCCCCACCGTCGCACCAAAGGCATCCGGGAGGAGTTGGCCCCGGTCGGCGAACAGGCTGTAGGTTAATGTGAGGTGGCTATAGAAAGGGAGTTCGCCAATGAATGCGGCGGAAACCTGGTGGAGAGGGGTTTCGTGGACGGTGCCCCAGGGTTGGGAGATTTGGGATTCGCCGGTGTATGGGGTCCAGTAGGTGCCGAAATTCTGGGTGTAGGTCAGCATTAGTTTATAGGGCGACTTATGGAAGGCTTTGCCGGAGAGGCTGAGGTGGTGGGTTTTTATGCGGTTGTTGTCGAGGCCGCCGTAGATGTCCGATACCCAGCGGTCTTTGTCGTCGGAGCCGTCGCTAAACGCACCGCGAATCCAGCATATCTGCTGCGTAAACGGCACCGACACCGGATCCATCGTGATCAAGTATCCAGACATTGTCCGCGCATTGCCGCTCCAGACGATATGTCCGCCGGTGGTAGACATTGAGCATAAACTCGGCATCCCTGCTCCTATAAAGTCGATATCCACGTGCTTCATTCCCGTATCGAGCGAAATGTGCTTTCTGCGAATAGCAGCTCCGCGCTCCGTGTTTTTGGCCGGGCTTCTGCGCTTTTGTCGCCTGGCCACAGAATGGCTATTAGCGTGCGGAACGTCATTCTGTGTCCTGAAATCTGGCGAATGGTTTATTATTCTGGCCATAGAATGGCTACGAATTGCCCCAGAGGCACTCTGTGGATTGCGGTTGTTACCGAAAATGATGAACTCTTGTTTTAATACAAAGATAATCCAATGCTCATCCTTGATGAACTGCACCATAGCGAGTCCAACAACTGGAGATAATGATCCATCGTAATGGCATACTCCCCATCTTCCCGTACCGAAAGGATGGACTTGTCGCCGAATCTGCATAGTGGTCTGCCGAGATGCCGCAGCCCAGACCCAAGTTGAGCGGGGTGAAGACTTCTTCGTCGAGGATGTGTTTGGCGGGAACAGGCTAATATGTTCAACGAGGATAGCAATGGGTGTTCAGTTTTCGGTGGTAATAATCTTGGATTGTTTCCGAACCAAATAAGGGATTTCTTCTAGTTGGCAAGCATTGCAGTATCGGCCGCCATACAAGTATCCAGGTAAGGTAGACCTTTCTCCTTCAGCTCAAAAACATTCAGAATTGAGAGGGGTAATGACTCTTTACGTAAATAGGATGTTGGGATTACCTCAGAAGTCAATAGCATTGACTTCACTTCTATTGAATCCTCAGATCCAACAAACGCCTTCACAACATCAATATGCTCAATAAGCCATTTATGCCGACGGAGATGTTTGAAAACAAGAGCTTTCTTTTGGTCTTTCTTAGGATTATCTCCCCTGCCAAGATAATCATCCATTTCTTTCTTCATCTCCCAAACATTCTTTGCAGTATTTGTGTTCTTGCACTCTA
>JAGABI010000001.1 GCA_017614715.1 Bacteroidales bacterium
GAGTATCCATGGAAAATCAACCGGTTTATGGTGAGCATGGATGGCATCCCCTTCCTCTGCACAAAAGACTCAAGGTTAATCCAAGGCGAGGATAAAAATATTGCATCGGGAGTCAACGACATTTTCCGCATTGGCCCTTACATCGCCTTCCAGAGAAACGGCTCTTCTGTGCTGGAGTCTGTCGCCCCCGTATCCGGCACGCGCCACATGATGGACGTAGATGGCGTCGTAACGGCAGTATCACAATATGATGACGGCATCCTAGTGGCGACCTCAACCGGATTATACAGATTTGAGGATATGGATGCCACGGCAGAGACAGTGATAGCCGGCATGCCTGTACTAGCCGTGCATGCCGCGAGTCAGGGCATAATCTGGGCCGGCACAGATATGCGTGGCGTCGCAGAGATCATTCCGGCAAGGGACGAGTTTACCACAGTTACAGACATCTTCGGCGGGAGCGCAGTGCGTTGCTTTACGCAGGACGATGAAGGGCAGCTTTATGTCGGCACAAAAGGCTCTGGCATCTTTGTCTTCTCGCTCAGCGGTGATTTAATAAAGAATATTACCACAGCAGACGGCCTGCCGGACAATTCTGTTTATTCCCTGGATTACCACGACGGTTATGTATGGGCAGGCACCGATGGAGTCGGTATAGCGCGCATAAAAAACGGCTGCCTGAAACTGTTTCAGGTGGATCCGCTGCTCCGGTCGGTATATTCAATACATTTCACACGGGACGGTCGGCTGATTGCCGGAACCAGCGGCAGCGGACTGTATATAGTCACTCTCAACGCCCTGGAGCCTTCCGGATTCACCAACTACGGGGCCGGCCAGCTTGGGAGCTATGTAGTTTATTCAGTCAGGGAGAGTTCAGACGGCACCATCTGGGTCGGCACCCGCGGAGGCGGACTCAGATCCATCTCTCCCGATGGCACAATCGCCTCTCACGAAGGCGCTTACGATGTAATCTGTCTGGAGGAGGCCCCTGACGGTACATTATGGGCGGGCTCCTCCACAGGCTTGTACCACATGAATTCCCAGGGAGATGTGTTGCGTCGTTATACTAAAGACGACGGCTTGCCCAACGCCACAATCCATGGCGTTGTCGCCGAGCCAGACGGTGACGTATGGGCCGGAACCAGCCACGGGCTTTGCCGCATCTCTTACGACGGAGAAGCATATTCTTCCTATTATCTCCAGGACGGCCTTCAAGACAATGAATTCTCCGACGGGGCCTGCCTTCTGGCTCACGGGAAGATATACTTCGGCGGCATTCATGGATTCAGCAGCTTTGATCCTTCAGAACTGAAAAGTACCGGGGAGTTCCCGGACCTGTTCTTATATGCCGTATACATGGATAACGAGAGAGTCCCTATGGACAAAAACCTTCAAGGCGGGACATTGACGGTAAAGCCGGAATACACCACCCTGAGTTTCAGCTTTGTACCTTTAGACTACATCTATTCCCACAGGTGCGAACTGTCTTACAGGCTGGATGGATTCAACTCCGAATGGGTCAGGCTCGGTACATCTTCCGACTTGATGGTCTTCTCCAATCTCAAACCGGGGAAATACACTCTAAATGTGCGCTGTACCAATGCAGATGGGCGATGGAACCCCCAGGCATACAGGTTATCTATACGAGTTCTACCAAAATGGTATGCCAGCACTCCGGCCAGGATTATATTCGTTATTGCCCTCCTGCTTATTATATTGCAGATTATAAGATTTTTCCGCTACAGGGCAAGGATGCAGACCATAGAGAATGTACACGAAGGTAAACTCCAGTTCTTCACCAACATCGCGCATGAATTCTCCAACTCTCTCACTCTCATCTCCGGCCCCTGCGAGCAGCTTCACCAAGATCGCAAACTCACATCGGCACAAAAACATTGCGTGGATGTAATAGAGTCCAACTCAGAGAGGATGCAGGCGCTTATCCGGGAACTGATAATGTTCCGCAAAGCAGAAAACGGCCATCTGACCGTAAAAATCACACCAGTGAGGGTTGATGAACTCGCCGGGAAAATAGTCTCACTTTTCCGCGACAAGGCGGAGCAGTCCGGAATAGGCCTCAAGGTACCTTCAGAGCCACTTCTTTGGAACACCGACAGCGTCTGCCTTGAGAAGATATTGTTCAATCTTGTTTCAAATGCAATAAAATACACACCTGCAGGGGGCATCATGTCAATTGACTACGGCGTCAATGGCGGCAAGCTGGTCATTAAAGTCACAAATACCAGCGTCGGCATCACCAGGAAAGAGATGTCGAGGGTATTTGACCGTTATGCGGTACTCGACCGTTTCGAAAAGGAGATTTCCAAAGGCCACGTGAGCAACGGCATCGGCCTGTCGCTTTGCAAAAGTCTCGCAGAGGCCCTTGGCGGCAGCATCACTCCCGACTCCGACGGCTCTTCTTATGTATCGTTCACCGTGACGTTGCCTCAGCATGAAGTGACTGCACAGGCGGCAGAAACCGTCAATGAAGAGCCAGACGCCGATGTGGCAATAGCTCAGGCAGAAGAAGATGACACTCCGGGCTCGGTCTTTAACAAAGATATTCTCGTGGTAGATGACAACCCCGACATACGCGATTTTATCCTCGGCCTTTTCCGCACCCGGTTCAATGTGATGGAGGCCGGTGATGGAGAAGAGGCCCTGAAACAGATTGCAAAGCGCCAGCCGGTGCTTATCATAAGCGACGTGATGATGGACGGCATGGATGGGAATCTGCTCCTGCGGGCAGTTAAGGACAATCCAGCCACCCGCCATATTCCGTTCATCCTGCTATCCGCCCGCAGCTCGCTAGAGAACCAGATAGAGGGTATTGAGAGCGGCGCCGACGCATACATCGGCAAGCCCTTCAGCCCGCGTCACCTAGTTGCCATGGCAGACCGGCTCATCGGTCAGGGGCAGATAATAAAAGAGTACAGCGAATCCGCCCACGCAGCTGTGCAGCAGTTTGAAGGCAATCTGGTCAAGAACGAAGACAAAGACCTGATTATCCATATCACCGATTTGATTATCGCCAACATGGATAATGAAAACCTCTCTATAGACGATATCGCCTCAGAAATTGCCGTGAGCAAAATGAAACTCTACCGGAAACTGAAAGAAACCGTCGGCATGAGTCCGACGGAGTATATACGACACATCCGCCTGGAGAATGCCGCACGCCTGCTCAAAACGACCCGCAAGACAGTCCAAGAGATAATCTACGCCTGCGGCTTCTCCAGCAGGACATGGTTCTACCGTGAGTTCCAGAAAAAATACGGCATCACCCCCAACGAATACAGAAACTTACATAGATGAAGCAATCATCAACACAGAAGGTATGTTGATGATGCAGTGAAGCAGGACGCCCCACCAGAAGCCGAGGTTAACTCGTGCGTAGGTGATGGCACAACCTCCGGCCATGGGCACCATAATGGTTGCCAGTGCATAAGGAAACACCTGCCCGTTCAGGACAGAGAATGCCCTCAAATGCAGCAAGCCAAAACCGATTGCCGATATCCACATGGCAAGAATGATGTATCTCTTCCGCCAGTCTTTCCATTGTTCGTCGGTAGTGAAACGGCAAATCAGCCAATATAAAAGCGCCCCGGCGGCAGCAAGTCCCAACAGGATGTACCAAACCCGGCATTTATAGAGGAAAAAGGCGCATACAATTGGGAGGAGGCCAACCCAAAGGGCAACGGTCTGCCGCTTGAAAGAGAGTCCCAGCCGAAACATAATCTCCTCTGCCAGTGGCGCGACAATTATAAAATGAAGCAACGTCTTCCACGTGGCATTGCCCATATAATTGGCAGGATCACCAATGAACTTGGTCAGCTCTGCAGGATTAATGCCCCTGGACATATAGACGGCAGTACAAACAATTTTCAACAGAATTGCCCCCACCATCAGTATCGCAAACCATTTCAGGGTAATACCGATAATTCTCTTTTTTGAAAGGGATAAAAAATCATCCGGCCTGTTCAGAATAAACTTCGCCATAAAGCAATACTCTATTATTCGATTTCCGCAGACCCTAGTCGCTCTATTTTGAGACGGGGCGGACAGAGTACCCATTAAAACGGTAGTTGCCGTACCTGTACACTCCTCCTGAATTGAAGTAAATGTTTCTCGCGTGGTACAGGTGTTCCATATCGAGGGAAGATGACCAGTAGTAGCCGTCGGTACCCGTATCGCTGAGGTAGGTATAGATCCGGTATCCAGCGGCGGGAAGAAATATGCTGTTGCCGTTAATCTTACTGGTTACCATGTAGCCATTCACGTCGTTCTGAGTTGTCCACGTCCAAGTGCATTTGGTTCGCAGTTCTGTCCATTCCGCATCTGTGGGCATACGCCATCGTCCTCCAAGCTTGGCATTGGCAACATCATCCACTTCATCCAGAACCGTCTTGTTGTCCACACTGCCATAAGAACCACTTGTATTATATTTGGTTAAGGAATCATGAGAACCGTTGCACCATATATATACAGACCAATTATAATTCTCCTTGGTCTCGGTTTCGCCCCAGGCGTAATAATCCCCAAATTCTTCCGGCTGATTTGCGCCAAGGTTACATGTCGCCCACTTGACCGAAAGTCCCAAATCAACATACCCACTTTCATCCGTGTCAAGTTGAGACTCCGAAACCAAACATTTATGCGCGTGCATCGTCAGCGCAATCAGGCACATCGTGCAAATCAAAAATACTTTTTTCTTAAAGAAACGGTTGCGGGCGGCGACAGCCAATCCCTATTTCGTAGCCCCTACAGGAATCGAACCTGTATTTAAGGTTTAGGAAACCTCCGTTCTATCCGTTGAACTAAGGGGCCTTATAATGAAAAAGGGGCCTGAAAGATACCCCCAATTCATTCCGGGCTAGAAGCCCTGTTAAATCAAATTACGCCTTCTTGGCAATAATCTGACGTCCGCGATAGTAGCCGCACTCAGGGCAAACGTGGTGATACATTACGGTCGCGCCACAGTTGGAGCAAGTCGCCATAGTGGGGACGGGAGCTACATCGTGGGTTCTTCTTTTGTCTCTGCGCTGCTTGGAGACTTTTCGTTTAGGATGTGCCATTGTTTATAATTTTTAATCTTTATTATTTTTCCTGTTCTGTTTCAACAAATCCTTCAAACCGCTGAAGGGGGTGTTCGCCGGAGCGTCCTTTTTTGCATCTGCCTCGTCGCTAAGGCGAGAGAGGGCTGCAGGGCTGCACTGCCCCTCGGGATGAACCTTCTGCATAGGGAGCGAGACGCATATCAAATCGTAAATCGTCTGCGCCAGATCCACCTCTGAGGTGCCTTCGCGGAGGATGATTATGTTGTCATCTTCATTTACGACATCACCCGGCTCGGCATCAAAGCGGATGGTGAGACGCTGGTCTATTTCGATTGGCATCTGAAGCTCTTCCAGACACCTGTCGCACTCGACCTTAGCCGCCCCCGCCACCTTGCAGTGTATTTCAATCCAGCCCCCTTTCTGCTCTGCAACAAGGTCTGCACGGGCATCCAAGCCCTGAATCAAGTCGCGCGAGAATCTCTCCAGAAAATCATCGCCCAGCGAGAATTCAAACTCCTGACCGCCGCGTGTAAGCCCGTGAAGTGGAATGACAATCTCCATTATCTTCTAACTTCTGCAGATTAGGGGGTGCAAATATAACAATATTTTTTTGGTTTGCAACCTATTTTAAGGCAGCGCGCTTGCGTGCAGTCTCGTCAAGCAGTATCTTGCGCAAGCGCATCGAGTGGGGCGTAACCTCAACCAGTTCGTCCTCCTGAATATACTCCAGCGCCTCTTCGAGGCTGAATTTAATGGCGGGAGGTAGCATCACCTTCTCGTCGCTGCCGGCGGCGCGGACGTTGGTGAGTTTCTTGGTCTTGCAGATATTGATGTTGAGGTCGCGCTCGCGGGTGTGCTCGCCCACCACCTGTCCGGCATAAATTTCATCGCCGGGCTCCACGAAGAAACGGCCGCGATCCTGCAACTTGTCCATTGCATAGGCAATAGCGGTGCCTGTATCCAGGGAGACCAGGGAACCGTTGATACGCTTTTCAATGTCGCCCTTGTATGGCTCATAATCCTTGAAGCGGTGCGAAACCACAGCCTCTCCTGCAGATGCGGTGAGCAGGTTGCTCCTGAGACCCATCATACCGCGGGAAGGGATATCGAAATCGAGGTGCGTGCGGCCGTCGCGGGAATCCATGTGAACCAGTGCCCCTTTGCGGCGGGTCGCCATCTCAATGGCGCGCCCCACGAACTCGTCAGGGACGTCGATGGTCAGGTTCTCGATAGGTTCGCAACGCTGGCCGTTGATGGTCTTGTCCAGCACTTTTGGCTGACCGACCTGAAGTTCGAACCCCTCGCGGCGCATAGTCTCAATCAGGATGGAAAGGTGCAGCACGCCGCGACCGTAAACCACGAAGGAATCGGTGCCGACGCCAGGTTTCACGCGCAGCGCAAGGTCCTTCTCAAGCTCGCGGTCCAGACGCTCCTTGAGGTGACGGCTGGTCACAAACTTGCCATCCTTGCCAAAGAAGGGGGAGTCGTTGATGCTGAACAGCATGCTCATGGTGGGCTCGTCCACGGCAATGGGCGGCAGAGCCTCAGGATTTTCAAAATCGGCAATGGTATCGCCAATCTCAAAGCCGTTGATACCCACAACCGCGCAGATATCACCGCACTGGACGCTCTCTACAGGGGTCTTTTCCAGCCCGTTGAAAACCATCAGGTCTTTTATCTTCTGCTTCTCAATTATATCGTAGCGCTTGCAGAGCGATATGTTGTCATTCTTGTGCAGAGTGCCTCTGGTGATACGGCCCACAGCGATACGCCCCACATACGGGGAATACTCCAGGGAGGATATAAGCAACTGGGGCGTGCCCTCCAACACCTCCGGCTCAGGGATTTCACTGAGGATGACGTCCAGCAGCGGAGTTATGTTGTCGGTGGGCTTGCGCCAGTCGAGCGACATCCACCCCTGCTTTGCACTGCCATAGACTGTCTTGAAATCGAGCTGCTCTTCTGTTGCATCCAGCGTAAACATCAGGTCAAACACCTGCTCGTTCACAAAATCGGGACGACAGTTGGGTTTGTCCACCTTGTTTATCACCACGATGGGCTTTTTACCCATGCTTATGGCCTTCTGCAGCACGAAACGGGTCTGCGGCATGGTCCCCTCAAAGGCATCCACCAGCAGCAGCACACCGTCTGCCATATTGAGCACGCGCTCTACCTCACCGCCAAAATCGGCGTGGCCGGGAGTGTCTATAATATTGATTTTAACACCCTTATACGTTACTGATACATTCTTTGCCAGGATAGTGATGCCGCGCTCGCGCTCCAGATCGCCGGAGTCCAGAATCAGGTCACCCATCTTCTCCACCTCGCGCATGTGGGTGGTTTGCTGTATCAATCTGTCCACCAGGGTAGTCTTGCCGTGGTCAACGTGGGCTATAATAGCTATGTTTCTAATATTCTGCATAGTCGTTTTCAAAAACAGGGCGCAAAAATACAACATTTTTTATACTTTTGCTCGCTCCACACTCCTTATTTATTATGACAGAAAATATACTCATTCTGGACTTCGGCTCTCAGGTTACCCAACTTATCGGCCGCCGGGTCCGGGAATTGAACGTTTATTGCGAAATACACCCTTTCAACAAGATGCCGGAGATTGGCCCCGATGTACGCGGAGTGATACTCTCCGGCAGCCCTGCGTCTGTGCGTGATGCAGCCGCCCCCCGCATAGATTTGAGCGGCATCAAGGGGCGTCTCCCCCTGCTTGGGATATGTTATGGCGCTCAATATCTGGCTTATAATTATGGCGGAAGCGTAGAGAACTCCGGCAGCCGCGAATATGGCCGCGCCATGTTGCATGTGGTGGATTCTTCATCTCCGCTGTTTGCAGGGGTCAGCACCCAGTCACAGGTATGGATGTCCCACGGAGACACCATCACCGCCCTCCCCGCCGCAGCTGAGGTAATCGGCTCCACGGATGATGTCGTGAATGCCGCCTATCACATAAAAGGTGAAGACACCTACGCGGTTCAGTTCCATCCGGAAGTATTTCACAGCAAAGAAGGCCCAAAAATCCTTGAGAACTTTGTGAAGGGTATCTGCGGCTGCTGCGGCGACTGGACTCCGGAAAGTTTCATAGATACCACCGTGGCCGCGCTGCGCGAAAGAATTGGCGGCGACCACGTGATTCTGGGCCTCTCAGGCGGTGTGGATTCCACCGTGGCGGCAGTTCTTCTGAACAAGGCCATCGGCAGCCAGCTGCACTGCATATTCGTGGACAACGGACTGCTCCGCAAAAACGAATTCACAGACGTGCTGGAATCTTACAAGGATATGGGCCTCAACGTTATTGGCGTGAATGCCGGGCAGCGGTTCCTCTCTGCATTGAAGGGCATCTCCGACCCGGAAAAGAAGCGCAAAGCCATCGGCAACGCCTTCATTGAGGTATTCGATGCCGAAGCGCAGAAAATAACCCACGCCCGTTATCTGGCACAAGGCACCATTTACCCCGATGTTATTGAGTCCTGCTCTGTGAACGGACCATCCGCAAAGATAAAATCCCACCACAACGTGGGCGGCCTGCCAGAGAAGATGAACCTCCAGATAGTGGAACCGCTCCGCAGCCTCTTCAAAGACGAGGTGCGCCGCGTGGGGCGTGCCCTGGGCATCAAAGATGAACTGGTGGGACGCCACCCTTTCCCCGGGCCGTCACTGGGTATCCGCATCCTTGGCGACATCACGGAAGAGAAACTTGAGATACTGCGCAATGCCGACGATATCTACATCCGCAGCCTGCGCGCATATAAGTGCGACCTCCCCTCTGCAAGTGAACCGCTGCGCCGCGCCACCAACCTGTACGATGCAATCTGGCAAGCCGGCGTGATTCTGCTGCCGGTGAAAAGTGTTGGTGTGATGGGTGACGAACGCACCTATGAATATACTGTGGCCCTTCGTGCCGTGGTATCCACAGACGGCATGACCGCCGATTGGTTTCCCCTCCCGTACGACTTCATAGCCAAGGTCAGCAACGACATCATCAACAAAGTCCGCGGCGTCAACCGCGTCTGCTACGACATCTCCTCCAAACCGCCGGCAACGATCGAGTGGGAATGATGGACATTAATGATAATCCCAATGAAAACACTTAAAAGAATACTTCTCTGGACGGTCGTGATTCTGGCCGCCCTTTGCATCGCGGTTGCCTTGATGTGGGGAGGTGAAATAGCAACACTCCGCACTGTTTCCCAGGTAAACGACAACCAGTATCTCTACCAAATGGAATACAAGGCCGATTATGACCTTGACGAAGTTATTGAAAAAGACATCGATTCCAACGCCAAGCTTCTCGGATACGTTATCAGCCGGATAGGCAAAGGACTCAAGATTAAGATCAACAGCGCCCAGGTGGCCGACGAGAATGGCGAGATGGCGACCTTCAACTGCACCAGCTTCCAGGCCGCCCAGGCTGACGGCGAAGGCTTCTGGTACGGCCGTAACTACGACTATTTCAAGAATCCCACCATGGTGACTATTTCCCACCCCAAAAAGGGATACGCATCCATCGCGGTGAGTGATATGTCGCACTTCGGCTACTCTCTGGAGAAACTTCCTGCCAAATTCACATCCAGAGTCAACTGTCTGGCGGCAGTATATGCCCCGGTGGACGGTATCAACGAGAAGGGCCTCTGCACCTCTATAATGGCGCTGCCCAAGCAGCCGGCACAGCAGGATGCGGGTCATCATAAGGTTGGTACCACGATAATCATGCGACTTTGGCTGGACCGTTGCGCAACTGTGGCAGAGGCGCTGGAGCTGCTATCTACGCTGGATGTTTGTCACGACACAGCTGTGGGCAGCGGCTATCACTACATGGTGGCAGATGCGACCGGCGACTGCGCAGTAGTGGAGTTCGACAAGGAAGACGGCTGGAAGACCATGATTGTCCGCAAGGCAGAGGGCGAGAACGCTATGCTAGTGACCAATCACCTGCTGAGTGAGAAGTATTATACCACCGAGCCCGACGAAGCGGTGGGCAACCCGCACAGCAAGAGTTGGTGGCGCTACGAGACTGCCGGGGCTTATCTGGCTGCGCATAACGGCGTTCTGACCCTGGATGAGGCGCAGGAATGCCTCTCCCAGGTCCACTGGAAAGACCTTGTTTGGGACAATGGCATTATTGAGGATACCCAGTACAGCAACGTCTACGACCAGAACGCAATCAAGCTGTACCTCCGGAACTGGAACGACTACGAAGCTACACAGGAATTCTCTCTGGATTAGTTTACAAACAAGCGGGCGATGGGAACTACGCTAGCATTGAATATGTACGCCAGCGCCGGAGTCGGCGTTCTGGCTTTACTGCTGGGGATGGCGCTGACCCGTTATATCCCCTTCCTCAAGCGTTTCTGCATCCCTGCTCCGGTAACTGGCGGCCTGATTATTTCTCTTGCCACCCTCCTGCTCTACTCAGTCTGGGGCATAGAGTGTAGCTTCGACGGCACCATCAAGGATATCTGCATGATGCTCTTTTTCACTTCGGTGGGCTTCCAGTGCGACCTCTTCGCAATCCGCAAGGGCGGCCGGCTGATGGTGATAATGGTAATTCTGGTGGCGGTGCTGATCACAGTTCAGAACTTCATTTCGGTGGGAATCGCAAAGGGGCTGGGCCTCAGTCCGTTGCTAGGAATGGCCGCAGGCTCCATCCCTATGTGCGGCGGCCACGGCACCTCGGGCGGCTTCTCTCCCCTGCTGGAGCAAATGGGGCTGCAGGGGGCATCGTCCATTACCATGGCAGCCGCGACATTCGGGTTGGTGGCGGGTTCGCTGATTGGCGGGCCGCTCGCAGAATTGCTGATACACCGGCACCGGCTGGCCAGCCAATCGACCAAAGACGATGTCATGAAGGGCGTCGAAGCCATAGAAGCCGGCATCCAGAATAAAACCGACATCTCCAAAGAAAAGGCGTTCCGGGAATACCTGACCGCTACCTGCCAGTTGCTGATAGCGATGGCGCTGGGCAGCGGCATCAGCTACCTGCTGGCCATGACCGGTATCACCTTCCCCACCTATTTTGGGGCGCTGCTGGCCGCGTTCGCAATGCGCAACCTGCTCGGACTCTCCCCCCGCCTCGCCAAAGGGCTCTGCGTCGGCCGCATAATCTCCATAGGCGACATCTGCCTGTTGCTCTTCCTGGGTATGGCGATGGCCAGCCTGCGGCTGTGGGAACTCGCCTCCATGGCGCTGCCACTGCTGCTGATACTCATATGCCAGATGGCGTTCATGGCTCTTTACGCCGCATTTGTCGCCTTCCCTATTATGGGCAAAAGCTACAATAGTGCCGCGCTGGTCAGCGGCCTGGTCGGCTTTGGCCTTGGCGCCACCCCAAACGCCATGGCAAACATGTCGGCCGTCTGCCTCAAATATCGCTACACCGCCGTCCCGTTCATAATCGTCCCTATAATCGGCGCGATGTTCGTCGACATCATCAACACCGGCATCATCACCATCTTCCTAAATCTGATTTAATTACGTAGTAACCTCGTCGTCAAATTCGAAATCGGAAATAGTTGCTGTAGGGTTGGCTACCACAGATTCATCTATGAAATCATCTAAGAAACGCAGGAACGCCGCCTTTCCCCTTTCAATTACGCGGGGTGTAACCGGAGCCCAGTATTTCTTGCTTCCCACAGCTATCGTCGCGGTAACTGACTTCTGGCTGAAATCGACCGGCTGGACGGCCATATATGCCCTGACCGTTTCTTTGGCAGTAGTTGTAGTGACATTGGCAAACGTAAGGGTGAGCTTGTCTGTCATATTGATAGGCTTCACTACCGGGGTATCACCAGAGATATCCAATGCGGCTTTTTCAATAAAGATGGCATCATTGCACGAGATAGTCAGTGACTTTACCGCTCCCGCCTTGGGGACCTCAATATCTATATAGAGAATTGATCCCTGCCTTACCATCTGGAATGTCACGGCATTATTCATGGGTGTCGCCTTGTCAGAAGCCAGAAAGTCGTAGGCAGAAAGGTGTGCGAAACCTCCGTTGCCATCTTGCACCTGACCGGTGTAATCCATCATAATAGTCTCATTGTCCCTGTGATAATCCCAAACGCTGAACGGATAGTATGCAGCGTAGGATGCATTGTTCTTCAATGCCCAACCGCCGCCATCAAAAGTGGCGCTCGTGGAACTCTGGGCAGCGGTTATGGGGAACTCTACCTGATTGCCCTTATTGGGGAAGATACCCAGGGTGTCGCCCACCGCCCAGTTGAAAACCAATGCGCTTCCATCCTGGATAGAGGTTCCCTTGGTAGAGACTGTCACATCCTTGGGGGCCAATACATTGATTGTCTGAATCTCATCCACTGGATCCGGACCCGGACCGGGACCCGGCTCTGGTTGATCCTTCTCACAGGCAGACAACGAAAACAGTACGGCAACTGCCGACAAGGATAATAATAACGCTTTATTCATCTGTAAATACGTTAAAAGCTAAAATCGTCAAGAAATTAATCCGGATATTCAGGAGGCGGACCTACGACAACATTTCCTGACCCATTGAGGATGCAGGAATCACTTCCGATCTGCATAACAGATACTTGCGGCACCTCATAGTGCTCTTTGCTGATTCTTTCCATAGTCATTACTTTATACATAGTTATTGCAAAGTTAAATCAATTAATCTGAAAAAACAATATGTCTGTTTTCGTGTGAGAATTCCGGTGATGCTGCATTTCATATACAAACGAAAAACAACTGTTATGAAAAAACTCACTTCGATTGCAGCAGTAATTGCTGTTCTCGCCACCTGCGCCTCTTGCACCAAGTCATTTGGATTTATAGACGGCTATCGCGAAGCCATATACGACAACGCACAGTATGCCATGGATACCGATGCAGAATACGGAGAAACAGATCCGCAAGAGCCATTCGACGGCGACAACTTTGACCAAATTGTAGAGAACGACTTTATCCAGACCACCAAGGAGCCCACCTCGACTTTTTCCATTGATGCCGACGGCGCCGCCTACGCATATATGCGCAGGTCCATCAAAAATGACCGCCTGCCCAACGCCAACAGCGTCCGCATCGAGGAGTTTTTGAACTACTTCACCTTTGACTATGCAGACCCCACAGGCAACGAGACAGTTGCAATAAATGCAGAACTTGGCGACTGCCCCTGGAATGCCGACCACAAACTGCTCCGCCTCGGCTTGAAGGGCAAACCCATCCCCGAAAGTGATATTCCCGACGCAAACTACATTCTTTTGATAGACGTATCGGGCTCCATGACCGGCGATGACCGCATCGGTCTGGTCAAGAAGGGACTTTGCAGCATGATAGACCATATGAAGCCCACCGACCGCATCGCCATCATCACCTACTCCGGCGAAGTGAAAAAATTGCTGAAGTCGACCCCCGTGTCAGAGGCCAAGAAAATCAAGAACGCTATAAAACAGCTCAATACCGACGGCTACACCCCCGGCGGTGCAGCCATGAAGATGGCATACGAAGAAGCTGTACAGAACTACATACAGGGCGGCAACAACCGCATCATAATGTGCACCGACGGCGACTTTAATGTAGGGGTGACCGACACCGACGCCCTCGTGGATATGGTAGAGAGTTATCTGGACAAGGGCATCTACCTGAGCATCATGGGTTTTGGCACCGGCAACTACGAAGATGCCCGCATGGAGAGCCTTTCCAACCACGGCAACGGAACCTACACTTACATCGATTGCGAGCAGGAGATGCTCAAAGTGTTTGTTGACGAACGCAGCCATTTCTACAGCGTGGCCAACGACACCAAGTGCCAGATTACCTTTACCCCGGAAGCCGTTGAAAGCTACCGCCTGATAGGCTACGAGAACCGAGTGATGAACAACGAAGATTTTGAGGACGACACCAAGGATGCCGGCGAGATTGGCGCAGGGCAGACAATCACCGCACTATATGAGATTGTACCTGCAGAGGGCTTTACTGCCGGTGCTTCAATGGCCAGCTACGATGTGCGCTACAAGAAAGCGCTCGGTGGCGATAGCCGCCCCCTCAATCTGAACGTAACTGTGCCTGGGCAAAGCGCAGCCGCCTCTGCCAACATGAATCTTGCCTCTGGCATTGCCGCCTACGGCCTCACCCTGCGCAACTCGCAATACAAAGGCTCGGCGTCTTACAGTATGGCCAAAGAGCTGGTAGCAGCATCCAACAATAATCAGGACAAGTACCGCACAGAGCTTGTCGAACTCATCACAAAGGCACAAAATATAGCCAACAAGCAGTAAAAAGGGTTATCTTTGCCTGCCCCAAAAAACAGGCAGATGAGAAGGATAACATTGTGCATATCGATAGCTTTGGGGCTGGCATTCGCCGGTCCCAAAGCATATTCACAGGAGACATACGCCCTCGACAGCGTTGCGGTGACGGCTACAAGAATGCCGGTTGCGCTTCACGCCGGGGCAAGGGCGGTGACCTTTCTGGACAGCGCAGCGATAGCTTCTGCCCCCGTACAGACGGTCAATGACCTGCTCAAGTATTCCGTAGGGGTGGACGTACGGCAACGTGGCGCATTTGGCATGCAGACCGACATCAGCATGCGCGGCGGCACCTACAACCAGGTGGCGGTGCTCCTAAACGGCATCAATATCACCGACCCGCAGACAGGGCACAACAGTTTTATCTTTCCCGTAAACATGGGCGACATAGACCACATAGAGGTGGTTGAGGGCCCGGCCGCCCGCGTATACGGTTCATCGGCCATGGTTGGCGCCATAAATATCGTCACCAAGGGGCATTCCCGGCAAGCCTCATACAGTACCATGGGCGATGCTGACCTCGATGGACGGATCTGGCACCGCGAGGAGAGCCGCAAGTCCCACTCACTATTCGCCAACCTGGAGGGCGGTTCGTTTGGCTATTGCAATGCAAACGGCTCCTGGTCGATGTCCGGCAACCGCAACTATCACAACATCTCCTTTGGCGTTTCGCGAAGCAACGGTTACAGCAGATGCTCAGAAGGCACTTCCAACTCAGATTTCACATCTGCAAAACTTTTCTACAACGGTGGTCGTGACTGGAGCAAGCGCAACTTGACATGGCAGGCAGGCCTGACAGGCAATTACTTTGGTGCCAGCACATTCTACAGTCCGAAATACGACAACCAGTTCGAGCGCACAGCAAAGGCATACTTTGCCGTACGGAGCGAAGGGCGTGGCAAACTGCACTTTACCCCGGCGGTTTACTGGAATTATGGCGAAGATGAGTTTCAACTGTTCCGCGGAGAGCCGGAGAAGTATCCATACAATTACCACAGGACCAACGTACTGGGCGCGAACATCAACTGCCACGTCGATACCCGTCTGGGACGCACGGCGTTCGGCGCCGAAGCCCGTCACGAGGCCATCCGCAGTACCAATCTGGGAGAAAAACTGGATAATCCCAAAGGCGTCTATGTTTGCGGACTGGGCCGCACAGCATACAGTGCATTTGTAGACCACAAGGTCAATGTGGGTTGGTTCTGTTTTTCGGGAGGAGTCACCGCCGCCTACAACACCGGCAATACAGAAGGGGTCAAACTCTTCCCCGGCGGAGAAATCAGTTTGAGGTTCCCCGCCATCGGAGTTAATGGAGAAGGCACCCTGTACACCTCCTACAATTCCTCTTACCGCATGCCAACCTTCACCGATTTGTACTATTCAGTGGGCGGGCACAAGGCCGACCCCAACCTCAAATCGGAGAAGTTGAATGCGCTGGAGTTCGGGTTCAAGCTTTCAGAGAAAGGATTCCGGATGAACGGATCCATGTTCTTCAATACCGGTTACGACATGATAGACTGGATCATGGACACCTCCGCCGGCAGCGACGCTCCATGGACCAGCATCAATCACAGCTTAATAAAGACCTTTGGGAAGGAGTGCACGTTTCAGCTGGACATTCCACAGATTTTTCAAATTGAGAGGTTCTTTATTAAAGACTTGACCCTGGCGGTTATTTCACTCTCCCAGAGCAAAGACCTGGAGGAGAACCTGCGAAGCTTGTACTCAATGGAGTACATCCGCGAGAAATTTACCGCATCAGCCAACCTGAACATTCTCAAGCGGCTCAGCGCCAATGTATCGTACATTTATGTAGACCGCGCCACCGGGTCGGAACTCATCAAGCCCTATCACCTGCTGGACGCAAAGTTGAACTACGATGCCAATGACCTGCAGGTTTATCTGCGTGCCAACAACATCCTAAACCGCACCTACTACGACTTCGGAGACATCCCCCAGCCCGGCTTCTGGTTCATCGCCGGCATATCCCTCAAACTGGGGTACTAACGTACCGACGGACAGACACTATCGCGTAGTCGGAGGTCGGCACTTACCTCAAAGAAACCGTGGGCGCCCGTGCCCTCGTAAAACGGGAGGGGCCCGCAAGATGCTAGTTATCGCGTAGCGATGACGTAGCAGATTGTGGGAGGGATGAAGTGAGCGTAGCGAACGGAAGTTTCTAGAGGTAAGTGCCGCCGCAGCGTAGCGGTGTCATATATCCGTGGCAGCCTCATCGCTCATTATCAGCACGTTAACAAAAGTCGCTTGCGTAAATTTACACAAGCGACTTTGAGTAAACAGCTGGGTATCAACACTCAAGCTGCCACGGGGACGGGCGCTACGCCTGCTCCCACTGGTTGCGGATAAGTTCTACGGCACCGGGAGTTGTGACGGCGGGGTCGCCAATGCTGCCGCACTCAAGGCTGATGTACTTGTCGTAACCCATCTCCTTGAGAGCGCGGAAACCATCCACGTAATTATCCACGTCGCCGTCCTCACCCGGATTGCAACGGTTTGCACGGCTGGCGATGTGGATGTGCTGCAGATAGTCACGTGCAGAGATAAGCGCTGCATAGTCGCTGGTCTCCTCCTGCATGTGCCAGAAATCGCCCATGCACTTGACGCCTTCGCTCTTGGCATCGCGGCAGATAGCAGCTGCAGCAGAAACCAGACGGAGGTAGAAGCACTCGCGGCGGTTAAGCGGTTCCAGGATTACGGTAGTGCCACATTTAACGGCAAACTCGCCGAGTTCATGCAGCTCATTGCACAGGTAGTCGTAAGTCTCCTGGTTGTTGGGCTTGCAGGGCTCCTGACGGGAGAAAGCAGGCACCATGATGACACCAGTAGAACCTATTGCCCCGGCAGCCTCCACGATGCGGCGCATAGATGTATCAAACGCCTCTTTCTGAACCGGGTCGTCAGCCAGAATAAAGCCGCTGAAACCTGCGCAGAGGGCAGCAATTTTCACATTGCGGCCTTCCAGAGCCTTTGCTATCTCATCAAAATTCTCCACCATCTCCATTCCGCCCGGCTCATAACCGGTCACGCCAAGCGATTCGCAATAATCGAGCTGCTCAGCATAACTTTCGCCGATGGCCTTGCCACTCTGCAGGCAGACATTCAATTTGGCACCGGTATCGGCTTTTTTCTCCGGAGTGCAGCAAGAAGACAAAAGCGAGGGAGCCGCAGCAACTGCGGCCGCTCCGAAAAGGGAGGTCTTAAAGAATTCTTTCCTGTTCATAGTGCGCTTATTCTTCTGCATTGTTATCGCCGGGAACTGCTATTACGGGATGCTGTACTGCATCAAGAGTGCACAGGGTCAGTGCATCAGGCTCGCCGGGGAGATAATCCATATCCATACCCATAATTTCATCCCAGGTTACGGTCTTGCCGGTGTAGGCAGCTTCGCGGCCCATGACGCCGGCCAGGGTGGACATTGCGGTCTCAGTTGCCTGATCTATACCCTCTCCCTTGCGGATATGGTTGATAAGATCTACATGCTCCAGGGTGTAAGGGTCGCACTGCTTATGGTTGGCAGCCTCGGCTTCACCGTCAAACTTCCAGAGGATGTTGCCACTCAGGTCACGGATAGTGCCGTCGCCGGACCACCAGTAACCCTTGGTACCGCGTACCATCTCGCTCACGTTATTGGAGCAGCCGTTTATCTGGCGGCTCATAGAGTGCAGATGCACGCCGTTCTCAAACTCAAAGTCGATGCTGAAGTTATCGTACTGGTCGCCGGTAACGCGCCTCTGGCGGGAACCGAAACCGGTAGCGGAGATGGGGTGTGCACCGCCCATCATCCACATAAATACGTCAATATTGTGCACGTGCTGCTCCACGATGTGGTCGCCGGAGAGGAACTTCCAGTTTACCCAGTCGCGGATAGCCCACTCCATGTCGCTCCAACCCTTCTCGCGCTCGCGATACCAGAGCATGCCTTGGTTCCAATATACGTTACCGCTGGTAATGTCACCAATCATACCCTCCTGGATGAGCTTGAAGGCCTCTACATAACTGCGCTGGTGGTGACGCTGGGTACCGGTCACAACGGCCAGCTTCTTGGCCTGTGCCTGCTTTGCAGCCTTGATCACAGTGCGGCAGCCCTTGGCATCAACTGCCACCGGTTTCTCAAGGAATGCGTGAACACCCTTGGAAACGGCATACTCAAAATGATAGGGACGGAACAAAGGCGGAGTTGTGAGGATAACTACATCCACGCCGCTGTCTATAACCTTTTTATAAGCGTCAAAACCGACAAATTTCTGTGCGCCTGAAACGTCGTAACCCCATTCGGTGAGGTTTGCGATGGATTCCTCTATCCTGTCCTCAAAAACATCGCCGAAAGCGGTGAGTTTAACGCCGTCTGCTGCAGAAAGCATATTTGCCACTGCACCTGTACCACGTCCGCCGCAACCTATCAGGCCGGCCTTGAGTTCACGGCCGTCAGCAGCCTTGTCGTCCAAAGTGGGGAGGTAATACTCTTCGGGGCTGCGCAGGGGGACCATCTTTGCAGATTTGTCACCGCTGCATGAAGTCAGCAGCGGGCTTGAAGCCAGCAGTGCAGAACCGCCCAAAGCTGCGGTGCAGCCAAAAAAGTCGCGTCTTGAAATCTTGCTCATGATTGTATATATTTTATTGTTTTATTTCCTTGGGAACTTCGCACACTACGCGGAATCCAATACCCTTGATATCGGAATACCACCAGATGCTCTTGGGCACCTGAGGGTCGGTGCGCAGCCATGCATCGTGCTCCGTGTGAGCGCGTGCGGCGCAACGCAAATCGGCAGCATCTGAAAGATAATAACCGCCACGCACCACATGCTCGTCGCCGCTGTCGGGGCCCTTAGGGTCAACAGCGCCATCGGCCAGCTGACTATAAGCATCCTCTGCATACCAGTCGGAGCAGTACTCCATCACGTTGCCCAGCATGTTCTTAAGTCCGAACGGGTTGGCCGCAACCGACTCCGGCAGGGCGGTACGGTTGCGGCTGTTGACCGCATATACCGCATTGCTGGCAATCACAGCAGTATCCACGCCGAACAATTTGTTCATGAAGCCTTCTGCAGAGAACTTCTTGGGGTTGCCCTCAAAGTAATAGGGGGTTGATGTACCACCGCGGACAGCATACTCCCACTCCGCCTCTGTGGGGAGACGATATGTGCGGCCTGTCTTCAGGCTGAGCCACTGGCAGAAGGTCTCCGCTCCGTAGTGGGTCATGGTTATGGCAGGACGGTCACCCTTGCCCCAACCCTGGTCGGGAGCTCCGTAAGGAGGCGTAGGGCCGCTCACGGCATCAATATCATCGCGGGTATTGTTGGCATAAATCTTACTGGGCGCGGTGCGACCCGGGGACTGGGTCTCCAGGAAGAACGACCAGTACTGAGTCCAGGTAACCTCAACCTCAGACATAAAGAAATCAGAAACGGTAACCTTGCGCACCGGACCTTCGTCGGCTTTGTGGAAAGGTTCTTTCTCAGATGAACCCATCTCAAAAGTGCCGCCGGGGATGGCCACCATATTGATGGCGCATACTGTGCCGGGCACCGTCTCTGTAAAACTCTCAAAAGATGTGACAGTTGCCGCCTCAGTGAAAGGTTCGATATCGGGCATACTGTCGTCCACGCCGGCAACATTGTTACCGTGCTTATAGTTGGGATTGAAGTGCCCTGCGTCCAGATGGCAGTTGATACACTGCAGGTTATAGTCTTTTTCGTGATCCTCGTAATAGAGGTGGCTAATGAGCGCATCATCAGAGATTCCCTCCGGGAACAGATCCTGATGACACCTCTTGCAGGAGGAGTTGAAGACTATCTTTGATGCGTAATCGAGTTCGCGCTTTGCCTCCCAGTTGATCTTGCTCTTATCCTTGAAGATATAGCTGAAAAGATCCTTGGTACCCATCTTAGCCTTGGCCATGAAATGCTCAGATGGCGTACCTGCGGGCAAGTGGCACTCCGCGCAATCGGTAACCACGCCGCTGGAGTTGCGGTAGTGCATGGAGAGCATCCATAGCGAGTCGGCCTCGGTGTGCACGTGGCACGACATGCAACTCTTGTTGGACGAACTCTTTACGAAAAAAGAGTTGAGCACTATCATCAGGGCGAACCCCACGACAAAGCCCCCCAATGTAAACCAGACTGTTTTCTTATTGCGCATCGTGCAAAGTTATCAAACTAAATTGATATTCCGCTATAATTCACTTGAAAAAACATAATGGCCGCTGCCGACTTCGTGGCGGGTATAGCCGTCGGAAGAGGGCACGTATACCTCCGCAGTGGTGTTGAACGGAACTTCCACCTCCAGCGTAAAGAGATTGCCATCCAACTTCCAGGATGATACCGCATTGCCGTAAGGGGTGATCTGCTCTGCCTTCATATAGGTGAAGCCGCCGCCCGGGTGGGGTTTGACGCATATCTTGCTGAAGCCCGGTTCTGCCTCCTTAAGCCCCGCAGCCTCGCGGTAGAGCCAATCCCCTATCGCACCGTAAGAGTAGTGGTTAAAGGAGTTCATTCCGTTGTCGGGGATGGTACCGTCGGGCATCATGGAGTTCCAGCGCTCCCAGATGGTGGTCGCCCCCATCTTAACGGGATAGAGCCAGCCCGGATATCCTTCGTGAAGTAAAAGCTTGTAAGCAACATCGTCCAGTCCGCAGGCGGTGAGAGCCGTGGTTACGTGGGATGTCCCAAGGAAGCCAGTGGTGATATGCCCGTAGCTTTCCACTCTCTCTTTGAGTTTGGAGGCTACCAGCGGGCGCATCTCTGCTGGAATCATATCGTATGCAAGCGCCACCACATAGGCGGTCTGGGTGTGCGAAACCAGATAGCCGTCGGCGGTAATATACGCCTTGCAGAAAGCCTCGCGGGCCTTTGCTGCGACATTGCGGTAGTAGAGTTCGTCATCTGCACGGCCCAGCACCTTTGCTGCATCGGCCATTATTGTAGCCGAATTTGCAAAGTGGCACTGCTGCAACAGCGGGACGTAGGTCACAGAAGAGCGGCCCGCCACGTCGTTGTCCACATCAAACGCGAGCCAGTCGCCATAGTGCCAACCGGTGTTCCAGAGGCAGCTTTCCCCCGCAGCGCCGATAATGAAATCCACCCATTTTTTCATACTTGCATACTGATCCTCAAGCACCTGGGGGTCTCCGTATGCCATATATAAAGTCCAGGGGATTATGGTGGCGGCATCTGCCCAGCCCACGTGACCGGCACCCACAAGGCCGTGCACCATGGGGACAATATCGGTCACCTGGCCGTCGGGCAGCTGGTCAAACGCCAAGTCCTTGAGCCATTTGCTGTAAAAGGCATAGGAGGCGCGGTTGAAAGTTGCGGTACGGGCAAAAATCTCTGCGTCGCCTGTCCAGCCAAGCCGTTCGTCGCGCTGCGGGCAGTCGGTGGGTATATCCACAAAATTGCCGCGCAGGCCCCACTGGATGTTGCTCTGTAGCTGGTTTACCAGCGGATTAGAACATTCAAAAGTGCCGGTTGCATCCAGGTCGGAATAGCGCACCTCGGCCACTATATCGTCAAGATTAATCTCATCTTTGGGAATTCCTTCCAGCTTGATGTAGCGGAAGCCGTAAAATGTGAAGCGGGTGGTGTAATCGTGACGCTTCCCGTCGCAAATATATTTGCTCTGGGCCTGGGCGCTGCGCAGATTGTGGGTATAGAAGTTGCCGTTCTCGTCAAGCACCTCCGCGTGGGATACGGTTATCTCCTGACCCGGCTTGCCGGCGTAAGATATCACCTCGCTCCCCACCAGATTCTGCCCGAAGTCTATCACAAGTTCACCTGCCGGAGTCACTATCAGCTCTTTGGCAGGCATGAGTTCGTGGGTAACCACAGGCTCGTTGGTCTGCGGCTCAAGGTTGTCATAACCATAATTGAGAGTCTCGACAGTTTTCCAGGCCGATGCATCGAATTGTGAAGTGCACCACCCTTCCGGCACCTTGCGGGCGTCGAATGTCTCTCCGTCGTAGATCGCGCTGTGCAGCACGCCTCCCGTTGAAGCCTTCCAACTGCCATCAGTAACTATAACGTCCTGGGTACCATCCTTATATGTTATCACAATCTGACCCAGGAGGGCCATCTTGTCGCCTTCAAAGTTCGGTTTGTACATCGTGGGGTCGCTCCACCCCATATTGCTGAAGTGCCAGCCTCGGGCAAGTTCTGCCCCAACGACATTCTCGCCACGCTTAAGCAGCTCCGTAACATCGTATGTCTGATACATCAGATGGTGATTGTAGCTGGTGTAGCCGGGGGCCATAAATGCGATGCCTAACTTTTCTCCGTTCAGAAAAGCCTCATAAACTCCGTGCGCAGTGAAATACGCTATTGCGCTTTTAACCGGTTTATTAACAGTAAAACTGCCCCGCACCAGCGGCGAAGCCTCGCTCATTTCGGGGGCAATCCATGTGGCCTTCCAATCCTCACGCGGCAATCCGGTAACAAAAGAGCCTTTCTGACTCCACCGGCCAGCCTTCCCTGCAGCATCCCAGAGACGCACCTGCCAGAAATAAGTTGATGCAGGCTTCAGCTCGCTCCCGGCGTATTTTACAGCCACAGAATTGTCTGAAAGCACTTTACCGGTACTCCATACAGGGCGGCCGCCGATGTCGGTCACCTTTATCTCGTAAGCGCTCTGGCTGTCGCATTGCCTGTCGCTCACCGCAATCCAACTGAATGTAGGATTACCCAGCACCCCGCCAGGAGATGTCATATGGTTAACCTTTAGTGAAAGAACGTCAACTTTTGCCGCTGCGGGAAGCGTCACCGCCAGAAGCACTATTGCAAGGAGCCTTTTTATCATGATTAATTGTATTATCCGGACAAATTTAAGAAGAAAAAGATAACTTTGCGGTATGAAAGCAGCATTTATCGGAACTGGAAATATTGGCAGCGCAGTAGCTCGCGGCCTCATTTCAAAGAACATTCTGGCGGCGGGCGACGTGACCTGCTGCGATATTATAACCGGCTCCCTGGAGCGCATGCAACAATCCTGCCCCGGCATCAAAACCACCACCAGCAGCCGCGAAGCGGTGAAAGGTGCAGACTGCATCGTGCTGGCGGTAAAGCCTTGGGCGGTTGAAAGCACCCTGGCCGATTTCAAGGACCTTCTGGACCTCAAGCATCAAAACCTGATAGTTATAGCCGCCGGCATAACCTTCAGTATGCTCTGCGAATGGCTGGGCAGCGACGCCACCCTGTTCCGCGTGATTCCCAACACCGCCATTGCGGTGGGGAGCAGCATGACCTTTGTATCGGCGCTTAACGCATCCGAAGAGCGCACCGCAGAGGTGGTCAGGATGTTTGACGCGCTGGGCAGCGCAATGCTGATTCCGGAGGAGAAGATGAGCGCCGGCACAGCCCTGGCATCGTGCGGCATTGCATACGCGATGCGCTACGTACGCGCCGCAACAGAAGGTGGTGTAGAACTCGGTTTCCCCGCAAAGGATGCACAGCGGATTGTTATGAACACCATGAAGGGCGCAGTTGAGCTGCTTGCAGCCACCGGCGCAAATCCGGAAGAGGAGATTGACAAAGTCACCACCCCGGGCGGCATCACCATCAAAGGGCTCAACAAAATGGAAGAGCAGGGCTTCAGCAACGCAGTCATTGCGGGCCTGAAGGCCAGCCAGAGCAAATAATTCCGCATGGACCGCATAGCGATAAAGATAGGCAGCAATGTGCTCACCCGTCGCGACGGGAGCATCGATTTTACCCGCATCTCGGCGCTGGTAGACCAGGTGTGCGACCTTCGCCGGCAGGATATCGAGGTGATAATGATCTCATCCGGCGCCGTGGCGTTTGGGCGCGATTCGCTTAACGTGAGCGCTCCGCTGGACACCGTATCGGCCCGTCAGCTCTTCTCTGCCGTGGGGCAGACCAAGCTGATGCACACCTATTACCAGCTTTTCAAAGAGCGCGGCCTGGAATGCGGACAGGTGCTCACCACCAAGGAGGGTCTCTCTACCCGTCATCATTACCTCAACCAGAAGCACTGCATGGAGGTGATGCTCTCGGCGGGAGTTATCCCCATCGTAAATGAGAACGACACCATCTCCCTCACGGAGCTGATGTTTACTGATAACGACGAACTCTCCGGGATGGTGGCCACAATGATGGAGGCCCGCATGCTTATTATCCTCTCCGATGTAGACGGCATCTTTACCGGCGACCCCAGCGAACCCGACAGCGAACTTATTCGCGAGATAGCCCCCGGCAGCGATGAGGCAGAACAATTCATACTCGGCACCAAATCGTCGCGCGGCCGCGGCGGGATGCGCACCAAATATGCAATCGCCCGCAAACTGGCGCTGGAGGGGATTCCGGTGGCCATTGCGTGCGGCAAGCGGGACGGCATCCTGAACGCCGTTGCAGCGGGCAGCAGCGACCTCCCCTACACCCTCTTCAGGGCGGCGGAGAAGCCTATTTCCGGCGTCAAGATGTGGATAGCTCACAGCGGCGGGTTTGCAAAGGGAAGCGTCACCGTTAACGCCGGGGCTGCCGAAGCACTTCTGGGTGACGGCGCCACATCGCTCCTCCCGGTCGGCATAACAGCCGTGGAAGGGGACTTTGAAAAGGACGATATCGTGAAGATTCTCGACCCCGACGGGCGCTGCATTGCGGTTGGCAAAGCCAATTGCGACGCCTACACCGTCCGCAGCCAGATGGGTCGCCGCAACGCAAGGGAGTTTATACACTACGATTATCTTTATATCGAGCAGATATGATCCAGGATATACTTTCACAGGCCAAAGAGGCTGCCGGCACCATTGCGGGCCTTAGCGACCATCAGCGTAGCAAGGTGCTGCTGCAGGTGGCCGACGCTATCGACGCCAATACGCGTTACATACTGAACGCCAACAAGGAGGATTTGTTCAGGATGAATCCGGAAGATCCCAAGTACGACCGGCTCAAACTGACGCCAGAAAGGATAGCCGGTATCACCTCCGATATGCGTGCGGTTGCCGGTCTCTCTTCTCCCCTGGGCAAGGTTCTGGACAGTCGCGTCCGTCCCAACGGGATGCAGATAGACAAGGTGAGCGTGCCGTTTGGCGTAGTGGGCGTCATCTATGAGGCCCGGCCAAATGTAACTGCCGATGTCTTTGGATTGTGCTTCAAGAGCGGCAACGTAGCCGTCCTCAAGGGTGGCCACGAGGCCGACACCTCCAACCGCGCCATTTCTGATGTTATCCGCGACGTGCTGGTGCTCAGCGGCCTCCCCCGCGAAGCCTGCACCCTGCTGCCCACGGGGCGCGAAGCCTCATCAGAGATGCTCCACGCAAACGGCCTGATTGATGTCATCATCCCCCGCGGCAGTTCTTCCCTGATCAATTTCGTGCGCCAGAGCGCCACCGTACCGGTGATTGAGACCGGTGCCGGGGTATGCCATACCTACTTCGATTCAGACGGCAACACCTCTATGGGCAAGGAGATTGTTTACAACGCCAAGACCCGCCGCGTGAGCGTTTGCAACGCCCTCGACTGCCTGCTGATTGCCCGCGACAGGCTCGCCGACCTGCCCGAAATCTGCAAGCGTCTCTCCGATAGCAACGTCATAATCTATGCCGACGAAGAATCCTTCGCAGCACTTGCCGGGAAATATCCCGCAGAGTTGCTGCAGCACGCTGCCGAAGATGACTTTGGCCGGGAATGGCTGGACTATAAGATGAGCATCCGCACAGTAACCGGCGTGGAAGAGGCTATAGCACACATTGCCCGCTACGGGAGCGGCCACAGCGAGAGCATCGTTACCCGCGACCAGGAGACCGCCGACATGTTCACCGCCAGGGTCGATGCCGCATGCGTGTATGTCAACGTCTCCACCGCCTTCACCGACGGCGCCCAGTTTGGATTTGGCGCAGAGATTGGCATCAGCACCCAGAAACTCCATGCCCGCGGCCCCATGGCCCTCCCGGAACTCACCACCTACAAATACATCATCCGCGGCAACGGCCAGGTCCGTTGGTAATAAACAAAAGGAGCCGGACAAGCCGACCCCTCACTATTCCTTTTTAGGATAGTGATTATTATCATTCCTACAAATAAAGAGGGCCTATAACGTAGCGTACTTCTCGCCGTATTCAAGCTGCTGGGCCAGGAAATTGTCACAGTATTCTATGCGGTAGTCCACTACCTTCCCTTTTTTCACTACGGGTACGATAGAGGGGTTCACAAATCCGCGGTAAGGCTTCAAGTCCAGAGCCGCGTAGCGCTGCAGCACCTCCTTGTGCAGGAACGGATCTATATTCACCGCATACTTCTCCACAAGTTCACGGCCGGCAGCATAATCGCCTTCTGACTTGATGCGCTGTATCTCTGCCAGCAAATCGGCGAACAGGCCGCGCAGCGCCTCATAATCGTTGATAACGAAATAGGTTTTGCCGTCGCGCTGCTTCATCTCAATCACATTATTTGCCGCCCCTTTCTCAAAGCACCAGTCGGCAATGAGTTTGCGGTTCTGCATGTGAGCCTCTGTGTTCTGCTTACCCAGCTCGATGCGGGTAAACTGGGTGAAGATACCGTTGCGGATATAGCTGTCGTATTCTGCCTTGTATGCCTCCGGATCGGTGAGAAGGCCCAGTTCCAGAAGCTTGGGATCTGCCAGATAATAGAGGGCGAACAGATCGGCACGCGCCTCCTCCAGGGTGGAGCTGTACTCCTTGAGGGCATTGGGATTGGTCCCCTCCAGCAACTGGCCGGAGCCGTGACCCAGACACTCGTGCAGGTCGGTGTGCAGGTTGCTGGTGATATAACCGTACTTCTTTATGCGGGTACGCTCTGCATCATCCCAAGCAAACTCCGCAAGCACGCTGTTTGGCTTCTCCAGGCTCGCCTTATCGTAAGCCTCAGTTATATTGGCAATTGTCACAGATTTGCTGCCGTGCTCTTTACGAATCCAGTCGGCGTTGGGAAGGTTAATACCGATAGCAGTGGAGGGATAGGTATCGCCCGCAATAACAGCGGCATTGATAACCTTTGCGGAAACGCCCTTCACCTTTGCCTTTTTAAAGCGGTCATCAATCGGAGAATTATCCTCGAACCACTGGGCGTTGGCGCTGATTATCTCGGTGCGGCGGGAGGCCTCGATGTCCTTGAAATTAACCATCGCCTCAAAGTTGCCCTTCAGCCCCAGCGGATCGCCGTAAACCTCTATGAATCCGTTAATAAAATCTACGCGGGAGAGGGTGTCATCGGCCCACTCTACGCTGTATTTATCCCAGGTGCGCAGGTCGCCGGTGCGGAAATAATCCACCAGGTCTGCTATAGTCTGCTTCTGGACGTCGTTCTGCGCCACCTCAGCCGCGCGCTCCAGGTTCTCGCAAATCTTTGTGAGCGCCGCGCCATAAAGGCCATCAGTGGTATATTTCAGTTCAACCAGATTGCCGTCTGCATCCTTAATCAGCCTGCTGTTCAGGCCATAAGAGATGGGGTGCGGGTCGGCGGGATCCTCCATGTCTGCATAGAACTTCTCCGCCTCGGCCTGGTTCACCCCCTCATAAAGATGGTTGGCAGAGGCCAGGATAATATCCTTGTCGGTGCCTTGATATTTTCGCACCGGGGCGATGTCGGGGTTATATATAATCTCTACCAGGTCGCCATTAAGGCCGCAGGCTTTAAAAAGACCCGCCATATAGTCGCGCCCGCAATCGGGAAAAAACTTATGCTCGCCATAATGGTGGTGTATTCCGTTAGAGAAAAAGACGCGCTTTGCATACACCAGGAACTGCTCCCACTGCTCACCTTCGCGCTCGCCTTCATAATCTTTGATGATTGTCTCCAGGGCCTTGCGGATAGGCAGATTATACTGATAATTCTGCGCCCAGATGATGTCGCGGCCATACTTGGCAGCCTCTGCGAGATAATAGACATACTCCTTCTCCTGCAGCGAGAGCGAATCCCAGTCGGGAATCTGATACTTGATCACGCCGATATCGGCAAACTCGTCCACGCAATATTTGAAATCGTCCTGCCCCTTCTCGCGGTCGCAGGCAGAAAACAGAACACACAATGCAGATGCTACAGCCATAATTGTAAGGTTTCTCATATAATCGATATTTAGTGTTGCCAAAATTAGTAACTTTGGCGCTCATTTCTAATACATTTTTAAAAATGTTAACTCCACTCACCGCCGTATCCCCCATTGACGGCCGTTACCAGTCCAAAACAGAAAAACTTGAAGAGTATTTCTCTGAATTCGCCCTCATCCGCTACCGCGTCAAGGTAGAAATTGAATATTTCATAGCGCTTTGCGAGATTCCCCTGCCGCAGCTGAAGGGTTTTGACCACTCCCGTTTTGACGCCCTCCGCGCCATTTATAAAGACTTCTCAGTAGAAGATGCCGGAATGGTGAAGGAGATTGAGCGCACCACCAATCACGACGTTAAGGCGGTGGAATACTTTATCAAGAAGAAGTTTGCCGCTTTGAACATAGATGCCCGCTTTGGGGAGTTCGTCCACTTTGGACTCACCTCCCAGGACATAAACAACACCAGCGTGCCGCTCTCTTTGAAAGAGGGCATTTCAGATGTGTTCCTGCCCGCACTGGACGAGGTTTGCGGCATTATCGAGGGGTTTGAGCAGCAGTGGAAAGATGTGCCGATGCTGGCCCGCACCCATGGACAGCCCGCCTCCCCCACCCGCCTGGGCAAAGAGTTTGGCGTGTTCGCCGCCCGTCTGGCAGAGCAGCGCCGGCAGCTGGCCGCATGCACCTATCCCGCAAAATTCGGCGGCGCCACCGGCAATATGAACGCCCACCATGTGGCCTATCCCGCCATCGACTGGAAGGCCTTCGGCGACAGGTTTGTAAATGAAAAACTCGGGCTGAAACGCTCCTGGCCCACCACCCAGATTGAGCACTACGACAATCTGGCGGCCCTGTTCGACTGCCTTGCGCGCATCAACACCATACTGATGGATCTCTGCCGCGACATCTGGACATACATCTCAATGGAATACTTCCGCCAGAGGGTCGTTGCCGGCGAAGTCGGTTCCTCGGCAATGCCGCACAAGGTCAATCCCATCGACTTTGAGAATGCCGAGGGCAACCTGGGCGTGGCAAACGCCGTATATCGCCATCTGGCAGAGAAACTCCCGATCTCGCGCCTGCAGCGCGATCTCACCGACTCCACCGTGCTCCGCAACGTGGGCGTGCCGGTAGCGCATTCGCTCATTGCCCTTGCATCACTGAAAAAGGGACTCGGCAAACTCATCCTTAACGAGAGCAAACTCGCCGCAGACCTGGAGAACAACTGGGCAGTGGTGGCCGAGGCCATCCAGACCATACTCCGCCGCGAAGGCTACCCCAACCCCTACGAGACCCTCAAGGCCCTCACCCGCACCGGAGAAGGCGTCAGCCGCGAAACCATCGCCCGCTTCATCGACACCCTCGAGGTAAGCGACAGCGTCAAAGCCGAACTGAGGGCGATATCCCCCAGCTCATACACAGGGCTATAATACTGGAGCCACACCGGTTATTCGGCATACCACTTGGCTAAAGTAATTTGGGTCGGATGTGTGCCGGGTTTGAAATCTGATTCGGTGAAAAGCGGGTCGGTGCCGTCAAGATAGGCGCCATCCGCTTTTTTCTGGCCGGAAGGAGTGAGTTCCATATATGAGAAAAGCATTCCTCTGAAAAGCAATCCCTCAAAACCATAGTTGTCACAATAAGATTCGGCCCCTGCAGCAAGCAACTGAGAGACAGTTTTATTCAGGCCAAAGCCATCCTTTGTCTGGATCTTATCGGAAAGAATTTCTATGGCGTGAATCTTTCCCTCGTTCTCTATCAGAGTAGCAATCCTTTCACCGTTAAAGACAAGATGATACTCGGTCCCTTCGTAGTCAAACGCCTCGATTCTTTCAGGCTCAATCTGGTCATACAGACCCTCTGATGATTTGGGCAAGTTTTTAATAACGACACCAAGGCGAACGGGACCAAACCCGTCCGCCTTAAGTGAATTGTCCTCGACAGTTGCGCAAGAAGTACCAATAATCAGGCTTATTGCGATAACAGCAAGTGTTCTAATAGTCATATTCATTGCATTTACTCCACTAAGATACTAACTTTTCGGAACTTGAAGTCTATCCCCGGCGACGGCGATAGACTTCGTCACGACCAAAATTCAGGGCTTTTGCAAACTCCCTGTTTTCCCTGGACTCGCGTTCTTCATCGGCCCACATAAGCCTCCAGGTCTGGTCAGCCTCAGTCACGATGTCCAGAGTCTTGTCCAACCCGCTCTCTGACATCTTATACTTGAGCGCAGGATATTGCCAGACCAGATCCTTGCATCGGCCGTACATTGCGAAGAATCTTCCCCGCAGGGGGCGGCATAAAATAGCGCCAAACTCATCATCGTATTTCCAGTTGTTTTCCGAACGGCAGCAACAATCGGCGGCTTCGGCAAACTGATTGAACGCATCTTCAATCCGGCCCAGCTCCAGAAGCCTGAATCCGAACCTTTCGTAAGCTTCACTCACTTGCAAGAGGTCCCGGACTTCGTATCTGGTTCCATACCTGACTTTGTCGATGAGGCTGTCAATCTCATCAAGAGATTGATGCATAAACGATGTGACTTCGCTGGGAATCATTCTGACCTGTCCATTACAAGTCCAGGCCACTAGTTGATAAACTTTTGCCATAACAGTAACGTATTTCAATGAACATTCCGGCTACCCGGCCCTTCGCATCAGGGCGCAGTGCTCCCTGGGAGTGGACCTTCGTCCGGGCTTGTTCAGTTACATGTTATGGTTGGAAAAGAAAATCAGGTGCTCATAAAAACCGCTTCTGTTTGCAAATTTACGATATAAAGACGGATTGACAAACGATATCTATCATCAAGATTCATCTTTTAATCATTTCCAGGGACTTACTTCTTCTCCATTCTCCAGTATCTGATAAACATCCACGTAAAGCTCCGCCGGGTAAATGACCGAGATGTGGTATCTGTTGCCGGTTTTCAGATTGGTCACATAGATGTGAGATTCGTCAATATCGACTATTTTCCATTCTATATGGAAGTCCCGTTCTATACCGTTCACCAATTCTTTATCAGCCTCATAGAGCTCGTGATAAACCGGATGATTTTTCAGCGACCCTGTCCACTCCAGATTACCCAGGGCCAATGAGAAATCCTGTTTGATTCTTTCTTCTTCTCTCATATACATTATTGGTTCTTTATGAAACGACGTCTACAATATAGACAGCAATAATCTAAAAAACTATCATTTTATCTTATTATTCTTTCTTGCTGATAGATTTGGTCTACCCCTATTGTCTTACTAACAGATTATTTCTATTTTTGAGAATTACAGCTAAATAAAACCACTTTATGGCGAAAAAGACCAATCTTGCCGACCTGCCTGAAAATCAACTCGATGCTCTGAAGGAGGTTTTTAAAATTATCGATGAACAAGGTGAACTTGGTGTTGTTGATCGCAAAACTGTAGAAGAAACCATTCAGACTATGCTGGATGATGACAGGCTTATGGCGATTTGCCGGGCCTATATGGACTATAAATATCCTGATTTTACCGGCAAGGCCCAAAGCAAGCGTACCCAAGAAGATATACTGGAATTCGGTGCCGATCTGGACGAGGACGACGAAGACGAAGAGGACAAAGAGCACGATTCCATGTTTAACAGGCTGCTTAACGCCTTTATCAGGGGAAAGGCCATTGAGGATGAAACTGATGACTCTGACAGCGATGCCGGATCCGGTTACGATCTTCTCTGCGAACTGAGCGATAATCCCACCGAGTATCTTGTGCTAGAATCCTTCAAGGAGATAAAACCTATACCAGAGTCGTATGTCCACGTGGACCTGGTTATCCCCGACATTATAGAAAAAGACGAGCTGCGCGTGGAGGTGACCGCCCTCAGGGGAGCGGGCGTGATGCATGGCTGGTTTGACAAGACCAGTATTCCACTCTACCGCGACGGCAACCATCTGCACCTGAAACCGGCTTTGCTGAGCGACCTCTTTGGCAAGGATTATAAGCTGGACAGTGACGAAGAGGACCTGTTGGTTATGACTCTCTATAAGAATGAAAAGTGGCTCTACTCCCGTAAGATTCCCATCAAAGGTCCCTGGCCGCCAAAGGCAAAACCGTTCGAATCGTGCACAAATACCACCAACACCTATCCGGATATTCCCGGGCAGATGGCCCTAATCAACGAGCTCCCCGGTTGGGAAAATTTCAAGGCCAGAATGAACGAGATGGTCTCCCGCTGCAGTATCGGTGCACTTCGCAAAGAGGCCGGCCTTGCCAGCAACAGGCCAACCCTCCACACCGTAATTATGGGCAACCCCGGCACAGGCAAGTCAAGTTGCGTGCCGTACATGACCAGCCTGTACAAAGCGCTCGGCCTGCTGGATACAGACGATATCCATACTACGCGGGTTTCTATGCTGGCCACATCCAACGTGAACGGCGAATACGAGAGAATGATATCCGAAATCATAAATGCGCAGGGTGGCACGCTAGTTTTCGAGAATGCCCACGAGCTATACCGTACTGATAAAAGCAACAATTACGATACCGAGCAACGCATCATACGCGCACTTGTTGACGCGCTGGAAGATGACAAGACGTATCCCAGATGGATGCTGGTTCTGGAAGGAGAGCCCGACGGGCTGGAGTCAGTCCTGGCGTCTAATCCAGACCTGAAAAAGCATTTGGGACAACCCATTTACATGGAGGATTTCAAGCCGGAAGAACTCTTCCGGATGGTGGATGAATGCTGCAACAGCCGCGACCTTAAACTTAGCCCCAAGGCCCGCACGAAGCTGGAAATGTACATCCTGCATAAGTATAATCACCGCGGAGCAGGATTCCAGAACGCGTGGCTGGTGCAGGAGCTCTTTGACGAGCATATCATACCGGCAATGTACAACCGCCTGCAAGCCTTCAGCAATCCAACCCCGGAAGATCTTCAGACGGTAGAAGCCGCAGATATCCCTATGATCTCGATAGCTACCGGCAAAGAGATGGAAGCGCTGGACGAACTTGTTGGCCTCGGCACTATAAAGACCAAAGTCAAAGACTACCTCAACGCAGTCAATCTTGCCGGGCGCCGCATGGAGCGCGGGCTCCCCACAAATATGCCCCGCCTCCATATGGCATTCCTCGGCAACCCCGGCACGGGAAAGACCACAGTCGCCGAGATTATCGGCAAGGTCTTCGCCTCCTGGGGCATCCTCTCCGGCGGCCGCGTCATCCGCACCGAGCGGAGTCAGTTGGTTGGACAGTGGATTGGAGAGACTGAGCACAAAATGCGCAATCTGCTGGATCGCGCCCGCGGCAACATCCTCTTCATCGACGAGGCCTATCAGTTAGTAGAAGGCGCCAACGACCGTAAAGACTATGGCCGGATAGTGATGGACTCACTTCTTACAGAACTTGGCAAGGATAACCAGGATATGGTGGTCATCCTTGCCGGATACACCGCTCCGATGAAAAGACTCCTGGAGAGCAACGAGGGTATCGAGAGCCGGTTCCCTAACGTCTTCAATTTTGAAGACTACACCACCGACGAACTGGTGGAGATAGGGAAACTGATGATCAAGAAGCAGGGCTTCACCCTCACCCCCGGCGCAGAAGCCAATATGCGCACCATCATAGAGGCAGAAGCAGAGAAGCCATCTCCCCGTTTTGGCAACGGCCGCTTTGTATCAAACCTTCTGCAGAACGAGGTTCTGGCAACGCTGGGCGCCCGCACCGCAAAGCTGGATAATCCCACCAAAGAAGATTTGAGCACCATCCTCCCAGAAGATGTGGTCATTGGCAAGGCGCAAAAGGATGTGATATTCGACGATGTAGCAATTGACGCTGCCCTGGCCCGACTTGACGCACTGGCAGGACTCACCGGCGTAAAGGCCGCCATCCACAATTTCGTAAAATCGGCCCGCTACCTGCATTCAATAGGCGAACCTTATGTGGGCAAGGGACTTCTGAGCTGGCGCTTTATCGGCAAGAGCGGCACCGGCAAAAGCACCGTGGCGGAGATTATGGCCAGCATACTCAAAGGCATGCGCCTGATTGCCAACAGCCATATCACTCAGGTTAAGGGAGAACGCATCTTGGGAGCATACGACGAGAGCAAGGCCGTGTTAGAGGAAGCGGTCAAAAAGTCCTGCAACGGCCTTATCTTCATTGACGTAGATGACTCAAAATTCAACGACGACCGGGCCCGATACACCCGCATCGTGGAGCAGCTGCTCCTCAAGCTCAAGGAGATGACGGTAGAAGCCGGTGGCGAATGTGCACTGATTCTGGCCGAACTGGACGCCCCCAACGTGAATGTGGCAGAACAACTTTCCGATGCCGGTATTTACGAATTTGACCATACTCTCATATTCAAAGATTTCACACCTGATGAGTTGTACGACATCCTCTGCGACTGCTTAAAGAAGTTTGAAATAACCTTCACCCCAGAGGCTGAGAAGCATATGCGCAGCTACATAACCACGTTGAGATCATCCATCAACGCAAACGCCCGCACCATGAAACTCATGGCCCGCACCATCCACCAGCAGGTCATCCTCCGCGAGGCGGGCCTCATCCGCCGACCCAAGTCCCACCAAGTCCAGCTTGGCGACATTGAGACATTCAAGTGGAACAGCAAGAAAGGGAAAATTGGTTATTGATTTCGCATTTTGCGTTTCGCATTTTGCGAAATAAAAATAATTGCCTATATTTGGGCAAATAAACCACATTATGAATCCATTTTATTTGATTCCACATACGCCAGATCCCTATTTTTGCGATCGAAAAAGGGATACGGATGACATCATCCGTTTCCTTGACAACGGGGCGAATGTCACACTGATTTCTCCCCGAAGATACGGAAAAACGGGTCTGATTTATCACGTTTTTGATAAACTTTCGGAGAGAAAGAAGGCCCCGGAGCTATTCTATGTGGACATATATGCCACCGGTAGCGTAGACGAATTCCTGGCCGTTTTTGCCGAATCCATAGCCAAGGTTCTGAAGAAAGAATCCCTGGTTAAATCATTCCTGAAATTTCTGGGGAGTATCCGTCCTGTCATCAGCCAGGATCCTTTCACAAGCGAGCCTAAGTTTTCTTTTACTTTCCAGACTGATGCAGAGCGTCGTTATTCGCTGAAGGCCCTATTGGATTACTTGGAAAAAAGGCCCGGAAAAGTGATTGTCGCTATCGACGAATTCCAGCAGATCAGGAACTATGAGGGGATGTCCATGGAGGCGCTGCTGCGGACCTATATCCAGCCGCTGACCAACGTGCAGTTCATCTTTTCCGGAAGCCGCAAGCACGTGATGGCCGACATGTTCACGTCTGAGAAGAGCCCGTTCTACGAGAGTGCGGCTCTGTACACGCTGGATAAGATTGACCGGGATGTATATGCAGGGTTCATCACTGACCAGTTTAAGAAGCAGAAAAAAAGCATCACGACGGAGGCGGTAGATTACATTCTGGACTGGACCCGCTGCCATACGTTTTATACGCAGTCCCTCTGTAACCGGGTGTTTTCTGCCGTGAAGGCGGAAGCTGGTTTGGTGGATGTCCTGATGGGGGCCGATGCCATCTTGAGAGAGAACCACGACGCCTTCCTGGAACGCCGCTCCCTGCTTACGCCCCGCCAGTGGAAATTCCTGATTGCCGTGGCTAAGGAGGGAGAGGTTAGCGAGCCTACCGGGGCGGCCTTCTTGCAGAAGTATGGCCTTGGGGCTCCGTCTACGGTGTCGCGGCTGCTGGCGTCCCTTGTTGAGAAAGAGTTACTGATGGAAACAAAGACACTGGTCGGCAACGACTATTGTGTGTATAATGTTTTTCTCTCCAGGTGGTTGGAGAGATTGAAATAATTGTGAATACATGAGAATGAGGGTTTCGCGTTCTGATCTGGGTTAGGATGTTTGGACCCGAATCCGTCGAAGAAACCGGCATATCGCTCACTGTGAAGGTCGGTGCGATGATGTCGTTTAGGCTCTTGGCCAAAAGTGCCTCACAGCGCACGCTTACGGCATCACTATTCAAACCCTCCATGGATCCGACTTTGCGCAGGAAGAGAGCATCGGCTTACTTGAAGCTATGGCAGCGTTCCATGCCCAGTTACAGATAGCGCTCTGGATGTGCTGATAACCTATTTTCAACAGGCGTTTAGTTTCGTCTTCTAGGACGATCTTGCTAATCCGGCTGGCATATTCAAACTTCTTTCTGCAACCCGTTTGCGTACTATTTAAAACTGCGTGCTAACCATATTGTTTTTGAGGAGTGTCTTTTCAGTTGCATATTATCCTGTGTAATAATACCGAAGAAAAACGTTATATTTGTTTGGCTATTTGTTTGTTTACAAGATTATCACAAGGAATATGCATATTAAAGCAAAAAAAACTCCGAGAGAATATCGCTATAAACCGTGGCACTCCGTTGTCTTATCCGGGATTTTATCCGTGATTCTGCTTTTTGTAGTATACATTTCGGATAACTATGCTTTTCCTTTCTTCTCAGTTACCCCATATGTGACGTTTATAGAAAGCCTCATTCAGTCGCCGAGGCATGACGTGGTTTCAATTGATACAACAAGAATCTTTATCAATACCGGATACGAGGCTGCGTTTGTCGAGACTCGGCATGGAAAGGAGAAAATAACTGACAGAGGTGCTCTTCTTCGACTCCTTAATGATCTGGAACAGAGAACGGATTATAGGGAAATATTCGTAGATATCCGTTTTGAAAAGGGATTAGTCACCACAGATGACTCGTCCCTGGTTGAACGACTTATGGCGATGCCGAACACTTTTGTTGCAAAGCATTGGGACTATGGAAATGAACAAGATTTTCCCCTGATTGATAAGAGACTACTTGAGAAGGCCGGTTATGCCGACTATTCAGCGTCTATCTTTAATACTGCTTTTTCCCGCTACGAATTCATTCAGCACGGCGGAGAATCAGCGGCATTGAAGATATATAATGACATCAATCAATCGACTATCAAACATCATGGGTGGGGGATATTCTCTTACTATAAGGATGCGGGAAGACTCTGTAATAACGCAGCTTTTATACGAATCCCGGAGGATATGTCTCCCGGTGTTTTGAGATATCGTAATAATCACACCTTTAGATATTATAATCTTGGTGAAGATATCTACGGAACCATGACCCTAGATTCTTCTATGCAGGACAGATTTTTTGAAGACTGTAAAGACAAGATTATTGTCATCGGTGATTTTGTATTCGACCAGCATGATACTTATTATAACAAGCAACCTGGTCCATATTTAAACTATCTGGCATACTCGACACTTCGAGAGGGAAGACATATCGTTGATTGGTGGTTGATTGCGATTGCTTTTGCTGTGTACTGTTTAACTTTTTCCTGGATTCTATGTAGAAAGAGAGGCTCAAGGATTCGATCAAAAATACTGAAAGTCATAATAAACATCCTCGGTTATACTACGCTTTTAGTCGTAGTTTCAATGATATTGTTTTTCTTTACAGGAAAGGTTCTATCTATTTTTATTCCGAGCCTGTTCTTTTCTATCATTGATACCTTCTTGCCGGAATAGATAATAGCTAATGATTTTTTTTCATAATTGAACTCAAATACTATATGCTATATGTGTATTAGGAACATCCATATTGTAGTGACAGCATTAGTGTGCTGTTTGCTTTTCCCGACCGCTATTTCCACAGCGCAAGAGAAATACATCATTGTTTCTATTTATCCGTCTTCTTCTAAGGTAAAAATTAACAATACGTATAGAGATGTTAATTATGTTTTTAGCGAAGGAGACAAAATAGATTTTGAAAAAGGGCAGGAACTTACAGCAAAGAACTGTACTACAAATCGCCTTTGTATATTCTCAGAAGAAACGTTTGCTTCGAAGAAAGCTAAGACGATTGCACAATACCTGGGACATAATCAATTATCCTCTCGCGGAGAATGGACAATGATGCAGGGAAAGGAGAATAAACAAGCTTTCCCTGAAAAACGGATTGCTCTCGTTATCGGCAATGCTAATTATGAGTTTCTTCAACCACTCCAAAACTCCATTAGCGATGCTCAAGCAGTGGCAAATAAGCTCCTGTCTCTGGGCTTTAATGTCATGACTGGGTATGACCTCCAAAGTGGTGAATATGGTAGGGGAGATGAGTTTCATGATATCGTTCGAAAGTTTTATAAATACGCAGAGGCATATGATGTCGCTCTCCTTTATTTTGCCGGCCACGGACTAAAGTATGAAAAAGAGGATTATCTCCTTCCAAGAGATCTTTCATTGGAGAATGATGGGAGTTACGGCTTAATGAAAAAGGGGCTTTCTGTTTTAGAGCTTGTCCGCATAGGACATGACAGCGGAGTAAAGGATAATATCCTGGTTATTGACGCTTGCCGTAATGAATCTGCAAACTGGTTAAGGGGTGACGCCATTGAAACCGGACAAATAGAACCGCCCGAGAATTGCTGTATTTTTTATTCCACTGGGTCTGGCAAAATGGCAGAAGACTGGTCTTCCAGTAAGGATCAGAATAGTCCTTTTGCAAAAGCTTTCCTCACCAGCATCAGCGTGCCTGGAGAGAAACTCGTTGTCGCGTTTGAGAATACACGTACGCAGGTGTACAATTCTACTTTGAAAAGGCAGAACCCGGTTTGTATCAATCGCCTCTCAAGTGACTTCGTGTTTTACAGAATGTCTTCGTCGACAGGAGCGCTATCTGTAACATCTAGCCCTTCAGGAGCCAGTGTTTTCATCGACGGAAGGGATTCTAAAGAAAAAACAGAGGCTATTATTGGTGAGTTAAGTCCAGGGACCCATTCGGTAGATCTAAAATTGGATGGATACAATGACTTTCACGCTTCGGTCCAGATTAACTCCGGCATGACGTCAATGCTTTCTATAGCAATGGAGAAGAAATCATCGTCATCGGTGTCCAATGTTACAAGTACTAGTATTAGTACTACCAATACCAATACTGAAAAGAAATCTTCCGCTCCGATTATTCCTAAGAATTCCCTCGTCAATCAATCACTTGCGTCGTATTATTCCTTTGATAATAAAGATGCGGATGATGAATCGGGAAATCATTTGGATGCCGTTGCCAGTAGTGGTGTGCAGTACGTTGAGGACACGCCATCGGGGATGGGATATGCAGCCCGTTTGAATGGTTTTAAGAAAGGGTATATCAACATCCCTTATAATGTTTTTGCTGGAAAAACAAATTATTCAATATCTTTTTGGATAAAGGATTTTGATTATGGGATGGTGGTAACGGCAATCAGTACTGATGCCCCCCGTTCCGATTTCCCCAGAGTTGTAGCAACTATGGGGAATAGGTTTAGGTTCTATACTTGTTACGATAATTGGGATTCTACGGAGAGATTCGATTTTGATACATCGGTTCTTAAAGATTCAAAATGGCATCATGTGGTAGTTACATGCGCCCGTACAGGTAACTATGGTAATGAGGCTACAAGACAACTATATGTAGATGGGCGGCTTGTTTCTGTGAGTAAAGGAAATGTTCACAGATATTACAGTGTTCATGGATATGATGAAGATATTATTTCAAAAATACAGATTGGAGGAGATAGAAATGGCACGTATGACCAATCCACTTCCATGACAATTGATAATGTGCGATTCTACACCATTGCTATTTCAAAGCAAACAGTTCAAGAACTCTACCAACTGAAACTGTAAGTTGTATAACCCATGACCGACCAGGAAATCATTCAGGGCCTGATTGCCCGTGACGACAAGATTACCTCGTACTTTTTCTTTACGCGGTGCCAGCCGCTGTTTTACGGCATCATCAGCGACGTTTTCGACCACAACGCCCGCACCATCCACCAGCAGGTCATCCTCCGCGAGGCAGGCCTTTCCAGACGCCCCGCTGCACATCAAGTCAAGTTGGCCGACATCGCAACCTTCAAGTGGAACGGGAAGAAAGGGAGAATTGGTTATTAAAGTCTTTTTGGGGTTATTGTTTGTAATTATGCTCCAAAAACATTATGTTTGTACAGCATAATTATTTGCGTTTATGGAATTCGTCGACAGAAAAGTAGAAATTGAGCGTTTAAAAGGGCTTTTGAGCGCCTCCAAGCCCTCTTTTGTGATTGTCAGAGGTAGGCGCCGGATTGGTAAATCGGCACTGATTGGGCGCGTATTGACTGATAAGGACATTTACTTTGAGGCTGATCGTACCGACGCAATTGAGCAAATACGCTTATGCGCCGAGGTTATTTCATTACGCTTCCCTGGTTTTGCAGAAGCTGAGTACAAAGATTGGCGGGCTTTACTGACAGCATTGAATTACCGTGTAACAGACAGGATTACTTTGTGTCTGGACGAATTCCCGTATCTGGTTGAGAACTCACCGTCTCTCCCGTCCATAATCCAAGGTCTTTTGGACAGCGGTGAATTAAAATACCACCTGATTTTGTGCGGCTCGTCCCAAACCATGATGTACAATCTTACTCACGACGAACAGTCTCCCCTGTTTGGCCGCGGTGATTCTGACTTCAATATGCGCCCCATCAAATTGCCGTTTTTGCAGGAGGCTTTGGGATTGAATGCTGAACAGACCATTGAAGATTATGCTGTCTGGGGAGGGGTTCCGCGTTATTGGAAGCTCCGCGAAACATCCGCCAGTCTCCGTGATGCCCTTGATGTTCATGTATTCTCTACTTTGGGAATTTTGTATGAAGAGCCGCAACGGCTTTTCAAAGACGACATAAAAGACACTGTCAAGGTTTCCACCATAATGTCCATTGTGGGGAGCGGAGTCCACCGCCTTAGCGAAATCGCCTCCCGATGCGGGGAGCCGGCCACAAACCTTTCGCGCCCACTTGCCAAATTGGTCGATTTAGGCTATCTGGAAAAAGAAATTCCCTTTGGAGAGTCTCCAAAGAACAGCAAGAAGAGCCTGTACCGTATAGCAGATCCATTTTTAAGTTTTTACTACAAGTTTGTGGTTCCCAATCGTTCATTTATCGAGTTGGAGCGGCGTGGGCCAATAGACATGTCAATGGAAACTGATTTCCCGAGCCACGTGGGATATTGGTGGGAGCGCCTTTGCAGAGACGCTGTATCTGGCAACACAATAGATGGCATCACCTATGGCGAAGCCCGCCGCTGGTGGGGTAAAGTTATGGTAGATGACGAATGGGAAGATGTGGAACTGGATATCGTGGCTGAATCACTTGACCACAAGACACTTCTTATAGGCGAATGCAAGTGGTCCTCCGGCGAGAATGGCAGATTGCTCACGCATAGCCTTGAGCGCATTGCCACCGCCCTGCCACTCGCGCAAGGGAAAGCAGTGAAAACCGTTTTATTCACGAAATTGCCACCGGAGGAAGATCAAGGGAATTCCATGAGGCCGGGGGAAGTGATAGGATTATTAAAGTAAGGCGTTTTTCATTTCGCATTTTGCGAAATGAAAAAAAGTGCGTACCTTTTGGCAATAAGCTAATAGTAATCATGAGATCTTCTACCCCTTCCCATGGGGCTCAATGAGGATATTTACAAAAAAGTCCATAATACCGACTAACGTAGAATATGAAAAAGCCAGTTGATAATAATCCTTTGAAAGCTAAGGATAGTTTGATTTTATGGTTTGCGTATTATCTGTTTGATGCACTGAGACAAGTGTCTTTGTTTCAGCAGATTCGCAATATTGCCAAAGGGTGTTTCTTCCTTCGCTTCAAGCGCAAAAATGTAGGCGTTCCCAGTAAGGATGCCGATGCAGCGTGGCGGAGTTCCCAGCCTTTTGTTACTAGCTATGCCTTCTCAGATTTATGGGCGATTTTACATCTTGCCCTGGGATTGGCAGGCTGCTCTATCGTAGCCCATACTTCCCTCATTTGGCTTCGATGGATATTCGTCATTTATGCCGTTTTGAGAACATTTGAGATCTTTGTTTATCAGATTAATGTTCTGTTGTTTGATCCTATTAAAGTCGGCCGGGCAAATTATCGTATCAAATCGGCCACGCGGATGATTCTTCTGCTTTTGTGTAATATCATCGAATATATCCTGTGGTTTTCTATCATTTATTTGTTTGTCTTCAGCAATTCGGGAAGTTCGGTAAACGCTATACAGATGATTCATGAGAGCTTCCTGATTATATCAAATAATGCCCGCCCCGAAGAAATGCCCAATTCTTTCGTGGCGGCAATAGGCTATGTGGAATTTGTATTGGGCATGTTCATGAACATCCTTTGCTTGGCCAGATTTATATCCTTGTTGCCGGCTGTTCAGCAGGTTGATGATTATTAGACCCCTTATCGTATCGTCGCATGAACAAGTCCTTTACTCCAATTGCAATTATTATTGCTGTTGTTCTGGGCGTTATCCTTTTTGTCCTGATTTGTATCTGGACAGGCGCTCTTACACAGAATGTGGTTTACTTAGGCTCACTGCTGTCAGCGGCCCTGGCGATTTTGGCTTTGATTGTGAGTATCTTAACATACATGTCCATCGATTCAGTGGATGCCATAAGCCGCATGGACGGAAATGTTCTGGAGAACGAGGGTTATCGAACAGATTTGTCTCAGATCCTATACGAGTTTGGTTCCCGGAAAGCTCAAACGAAGAGCATAGTCGAGATGATGGAACAGCCGTATAAAAACCGTCTTTCTTCCGGAACACAACTGGCAGACAATCTACAGAAGACCATTGACTATCTTGTTCTGATTCCTTTCATCATTCCAGGCAGAACGCTGCATAAAGAATTGAACGAAACGGCTGAAAAGGAGGCCTTCTCCAGGGCAATCACCAGGTTACTGAAGCGAATCCAGCATCAGGTCCATAGATTTGAAAGGGTTAATGCGGGGTCCAATATTCTGATTGACGAAACGTTCAAGCTTATCAAGGCTGTCCTTTATCAGCAGGTTAAAAGATATCTTCCTTTGAATGATGATAATCTGAGAGTTCTATTGCCTTCCGTTCGGGGAACGATGCTAAAGAATTCTGTCTCCAAGGTGATGTATTACAATTATTTGGGTCTGTTCTATATGCATAAAGCGCAGGACATGATGGAAGAGGCTCTCGAGGCATCAATGGAAACGATTCGGGGATTGTCTCTTTGTCGCTCTGGTCAGGTACATGACGACAGAATAATGGATTATCTGTCCATTGCCGAGCAGAGCTTTAAGGAAGCGTTGGATGTTATTGGGGATGATATCATGTGGAAGGCGTTCATCACCTTCAATTTGGCTCGGGCATCCTTTTTCCGGATGAGCCTCTCAGGGAATGCTTTCGATGCGGGAAGATTGTTTGACAATTCTGTTGAATGGAGACATCGACTTAATGTTTATATTGCTGACTTCATAGAAGAGAATGGGAAAGACACCCCCAGTCTTATTCTCATCAAACATGCATTCATCGCTCAGGAATTACAGGCTCGCCTACAGAAAATCAGTTGTCTTATGGCCACTGGGCAAAGTCTGATCTCTCTTGATAACCCTGATCTATCGGCCGCTAGGCTCGAAATAGAACGGGGCAATGACTTCGGGCGGTTAAGACTAAGATACAACGACATCATGGCTACCTTTAGAGACAATCAAACATGACGCGTCTCCCACAAGCTATTCACACAGAGTTTGTTATAGACAATTATTGATAGATGCTTACGAAACCTCCATAATAATACATATACAAACTGATTAGACTAGCCACCAAATGAACCATCGTTCTCATATTATCCTTCTAACTCTTTTGTTGTCGTTGTTTTCGATGACAGTACAGGCGACGCCGCAGTTAAAACGAGGGGATACTTATCCATGGTTGGTTGAAGCGCGCACAAACCTTAATGTCCGTTCAGGACCGGGAATGGGATATGATAAGTTAGGTGAACTAAATAGAGGGGCTAAGTTCTATGCCCTTAATCAAAGAACAAATTATTGGATAGAGATTCAGTATCATGGACAGCAAGCCTTCGTAAGTTCTGAGTATATTGAATTCTTATATCAAGTTAAGCCTCAAAGCGTGTATGGAGACAAAGAGAAGAAGCCACAGAGCCCTATATTGTCTTTCCTCTCTTCCACATGGGGCTTGGTTAAAGTCATACTCATCATAATTGCCATTCTTGTTGTTCTTGCATTCAAAGAAGAGATTGGAGCATTAGTAGCTACCGTTCTTGTGTTTGCCGGAATAGGCGCATTGATATTCTGGATTATATTTAGGAATGCCAGCTTAGGCGGAATTATTGGCGCTATTGTCGGATTATTAATTTGGCTGAGAACGATAGTTGATTTGGGAACGATAGGCGGAGTGCTTTTATACATACTTACCTCCGGGTATTTCATTATATCCTTCCCGTTTTATTGCCTGAACCGACTCCAGTTCTTTTTGTCAGAGCCTTGGCGGAATGCCTTCAAGTATGATAATACGAGCGAAGAAAATAAACCAGCACTGCGTACCGTACTGGAGATACTGAAGATTTTGCTTTACATAATCATCACTCCGCTCCGACTGCTTAACGCTGTATATTATAATATCATAGTTCATGGACTCGTTGTTGTTTACGATCTGTTTATGGCCGTCATGGTGCCTTGCAACGAGAAAGAAGGTAAAGGCAGTTTCTGGTTATGGTTGCTTATGTTCCCTTGGCGAGTTGTCCGCTATTTAGTCATTCACGGTGTATTGTCAATCATAGAATGCATCATCTGGACCATTATTGATATTTTTATTCCAGCTATTACTCTATACCATGGCTCCGATTTGACTGCAGGGCAGGCGATAGTCGGAAGCCGTAACAGGAACAAATCATTATCTTGGAAAAGCGGGACCTTTACCGCAAGTAAGAGCAGTTGGGGCGGAATTGGCGTTTATTTCGCTTCGAGTCGTCAAGTTGCTTTGAGATATGCTTACGACCCTAATAGATTAAGTGATTCCAATCCAGTCATAATAGTTTGCCGTGTCTCTCCAGGGCGTATTATTAACTATGCTTTAGCGCCAAATCAAGTTTATTGTGCAGCAGGCCAGTATGGCAATCCCGCCACATTAAATGATTATGGTCAGAAGCATCATTTCACTACCGGGGAATGGTGGAATGGCAGAGGAGGTTATTGGGAATACTGCCTTTTTGACTGGAAGAACTTGTATAATAATCGCTGGCGTATCCGTCCGCTTTACGTCTATAATGATAGGACCCATTTCATTCAGCACATAAAGGGGGGAATGGCGCATTGGACATTCAAGTTATAGAATAATACAACATATGACCGACCAGGAAATCATTAAGGGCTTGATTGCCCGTGACGAAACAATTACGCAGTACTTCTTTTTTGAGAGGTGCAAGTCGGTCTTTTATGCCGTCCTGAAGGATATCTTCGACTACAATGCCGATTACGACGAGTTGGTGAACGAACTCTACGAGCATCTTATGGCGAACGATGCGCGTCGTCTCAGGATGTTCGAAGGGCGCTCGAATATTTATTCCTGGCTATCAAAAGTGGCCCGGAATTATTTCCTTGATAAAAAAAATCGCGAAAGCTTGATAGAAAAAGGGCTTGACGAGCGTCTTTTAAAGGAAGCCGGGAAAATTGAAGATGAGAATCCTGGCCAGCCGGACAAAAAGCAGGAAGAAGAAGAGATGCGGGTTGCCGCCATACTAGACCAGATTGATAACGAGAGATACAGGTTCGTTATCAGGGAGCATATTCTCGAAGGGAAAGACTTCGATGAACTGGAGAAGCTGACCGGCATCAAAAAAGCCAATCTTTACAACATCAAAAAGCGGGCACTGAAAAAATTGGAGCAAATCATGAAGATTGCCCATACCAGAAGCGATTCGCTCTGTGCTGTCCGTTGCGAGGAGTTTGTATTGCATTGTTTCGGTATACATAAATCGCTGGACGATCTGCGCGATCTTGCTATTGCCAAGGGATGGCTCATGGAAGATGGCGCCAAGGTCCATGACTTGGGCAATATCGCAAAAGAGTTTGGATTGCATGTAGAGAAAGTGGAGAATGCCACCCTTCACGATATATTGAAGGCGCTTGACGATGGTAAGCAAATCATTGCGGCCGTGGATGGAGGGGAGCTTATTGGGGACCGCGTTGAGGAAAAACTGGAAGACATTATGGTCGGTGGCATAGTGGATCATTGCGTGGCGGTGCTGGCCGCTGACGTTGAAATGGACGACGTTGCTCTCTATGACCCGGCCTTCGGCCCCATTCCTTTGTCTGTTTCCGTTGAGCACTTCATGGATGCCTGGGCCGACTCTAATTATCACTGCGTACTGATAAGCAAAGAGTAAATGCAAGATAAGAACATCATTCTATGTCTTCATCACAAAAGCACAGCCTGAACAAAAAGCCAATCCCCGTAAATCCCTGGTTGGCGGAAGTTATTAGAGAATACCGTCAAAATCGTGGAGATGACTACCTGCGCAAACGATATAAATCATTCCAAGATGATTACCCAAGAATAGGCTGGACTGAATTCCTTGAGTACACTGCTTTAGAAGACAAAGTGGCCAGGGAGCCCTTCCTCCTTACAGCGCGCAAGGATTTCGGGTTTTCCCAACACTTGACAGACCTGCTTAATTCTTTTCAAATCTGCAATGTGGCCGACCTGCTTCAATTTACAGTTGAAGAGATGAAAATGTTGCTGGAAGATTTGAATGAATCTGTGGACCCCATTGAGCAGTTTCTTGCCCTCCATGGGTATCATCTCTATAGTCACAAAGAGAACACATACAAGATGACGGTCCTTTCTGTCGATAAAGAACAAGATGAGCAGAAAGATATCATCCGCACCCTAACGGGCAGGATTACCAAGATAATGAGCGCGACATCTGTACCTAGACGCCAGAAAGTTGAAGAAGCCTTTTCTTCTTTTATAGACCTTGAGCAGATGATCCGCAACGCCGACTCCAATCTCGCCTCTCAATTAGATGTTGTTATCGAATTCGGGAAATTTCTGGAAGCGCAAATGGCAGATTACCCGGACCTGGCGAGAGAGGCGCAGCGGATATGTGAACGTGCGCTATATCTTACAGATATAATTCACGGCAAGAGCCACCCTGTAACCACCGAGGTCAACGAGATGTGCGAGGCCATCTACAAAAAGCTGAAGAATCTCTAGGCGCATACGGTATCTGCGACCTCAACCTATCGCAGTTTCATCGTACACACCCTCCCGGACTTCTGCATCCAGCTGGAGTGCTGTTCGTAGGCGTACTCGCTCTCGCATACCCACAGGATGTTTGTCTTGAAGCCGGCCGGAATCTCCGGAGCCGGAGCTTCGCCGTCGGTGAGAATGACTAGTCCGTCATAATTCCGCTCGGCGGCATAATCGATGGGGGCCTGGAAATCGGTTCCGCCGCGACCAACGGCGATTGTATCTTTTATTGCATGCTTAAGAGTCTGGCTAGTTGTCACTTCTGTCTCAAACTGAATCACTTCTATCTCTGTGATGCCGTACTTGAAGGCGCTGTTGACTACGCCCAGGAAATAACTGATGGCATCGCTGGTGACTGAACCGCTGACGTCCAAGGCAATCAGCAGGCGGCTGGTGAACTGACGCACCGAGCCCATATTGTCGAAGCCGGTACGTCGTGAGGGGCGCATCCGCGTGAGGTGACGCTCCTGCGAAAGGACCTGTGCCCGGAACCCGAAGAGGACCTTCTTCCAGTCGATAGACGCACGCGAGGAGGCTTTGACCATTTCGGCAAGGTCTCCGGCGATCGACCCCCAGTCTTTGATACCGGCAATGAGACCGTTGATAATGGCTATCTGCAGCGGGTCGTCATCCCATAGTTCTGACAGATCTGTGTTCGCATCCCGTCTGTCGCTCTCCTCTCCGCTCTGTTCTGCCAGGTGGGCGTATGTCTCATATGGCAACCCGGGCTGGAATCCGTAATCAGCAGGTGTTTTCATGCCGAAACGGGCGAATGGGTAGTTGTCGGCAACCGTGAGGTTGCTTCCCACTGCGATTGCCTCACCGCTGCAACCGTCCGGACGGCGTTCATATGGGTGCTTGAGCAGGATGCGGATAGCCTCTGTCTTCAGGGCTTCCTCCAATGCAATGTCGGACATCTCCCTCACAAAATCGGGGTTATACTCTATCCTGCCGCAACCGCTACGCACCGGGCATTTGATTTGATGGTTAGGGACGACCTCGTGGGAACAGATTATTACGAAGAGCGCCGGCTCGCTGACAAACCAGCGCTCAAAAATCTTATCAATCCTTGCCCTCATCTATTTTATGCTTTTTACGTACAGGACCAGAGTCATTGTGAGCACCTGACATTCGCGGGCTATGAAGGCTACCGCGTTGGGGTAGGTCGCTTGCACATAGAGGTTGGCAAAATGGGCTGCAGCCTCCTTGCGGTTCTTTACCAGAAAGTCAAAGTAGTCATTCAGATTCTTCCTTACATCTTCTTTCTTGTCGGCAGGCACCTTCTCCACCTCCAGCAGACGGAAAACGCCCTCGTTGACAATAGACATCTCGTGCAAAGAGTAAGGAGTAAGTTTCTCCTTCACCTTCTCAAAGTTGTAGAGTACATCTTTGCCAGAGACTACCTTCTTATTGTTGACACTTCCCATAAAAGCGACGGTGGCTTTGGCCCCCACTACGGAGGCGATTACCTTCTGATGGAGCGTGGTCAGGGCTTCGGCTCCCTTGATGATGTCGGATACACGCTTCCAGGCGCGGCGGTCGGGAGTCTTGTCCAGGCCGGTGTCTTCATTCTCCTTGGAATCGGCGTTGCGGTCCAGCCAAAGGCTGTTCCCTTCGATGAAGTCAATGACCCGGGGGTCTACTTCTTCCCGCTTTGCCCAGAGAAGCCACTCCTGCACGGTGGGCTGGAAATTTATGATATTGAAGCGACTTACGAGTGCCGGATCCAGGTCCGTCAGCTGATACTGCTCGCCTTCGTTGACGGCGCTGATTATACGGCTTCCCTCCGGGAGTTGACGACCGGCAAGCTTCCGGTTGAGTGCAAGGTCCATGATGGTCTGGAGAATCTCCGGACGGGCTCGGTTGAGTTCGTCAAGGAACAGGACTATAGGCTTGCCGTCCAGAGGGAACCAGTAGGGCGGCATGAACTCGGTCTTGCCGGTCGCCTCGTTTTTGGATGGAATACCAATCAGGTCGCCCGGGTCGGCCATCTGCCCAAGGAAGAGCGCCACTACAGGCATGCCCTGCTTGGCAAAGTATTCGGTGAGGATTTCGGACTTGCCTATGCCGTGGCGTCCCACCAGCATCAGGTTGTGATGTGCCGGAGTCACTTCCAGCATCTGCATAAGTTCAATTGTGTTTACTCGGATATTAGACATACTATGGATTGATGAGCATTTTATAGACGCACCGGGTTAAATTATCTATCACTGGCGATAGATAATTCTTCTACAACATCGAATAGAGATAGGGAACTTAACCCATAATTGCTGACGAAATCACTGTAAGTCTTCCCAATGCAGTTCTGATAATAAATAACTTCAGAGACCACTATCTCTCTTCTTGATGAGCAGGTTGGACACCATGTATGCAGTGTCCAGGCGTCATCGTACCATCCTTCGTCATTATCATCTATGTCAATTATCATAGGTGCGTTTTTGCAGTTGCAGCCCCCGCCCTGCCACGTCCTGAACAAATCCTGATTGTCTTCTATAGCCTTTAACATAACTCCGAGCGGGACATAAGCAAAAAGCGGAGAATAATAGAATCCTGCCTTTGTATAGAACATGCGTGGGTCAGCGTATATTGTCTTCCGTTTTTTCCAAAAGAGAGGAAAGTACCGCCTGTAGACCTCGTGCAGGTTGTCATCGGACAATAGAATGCCTTCCAATCTGTCTTGAATGATTGTGCGGGCCATCTCGGCCTGAGTGGCATCTATGGATCCATCCTCGGCCAAATAGTATCTGGAGAGGACGTTGAAACTGCGGGTTCTTTGGTTATATGATGCGATTGACTCGTTTTTACGGGGATTTCTGCCAGAACTGTAACAATCTACCACAAGGGTAGTGCCGTCGAGCCGGTCCATAAGTTCGGTCGGACTGGGGTCCAGCATCGGAATAATACGCTTGTTGGTCAGGCCGGCCGTAAGAAAGAGATAGTCTGTGTAATCGTCGCTGTGGTGGATGTTAAGGATGATTTTGTCAATCATAAGAAAAGTACTTGCGACAATAAAGACGCCTCCCCATGGAAAATCTATCAAAATGTAACAGAAAAATGACCGACCATATTATGTAAGTTTAAATTATTTAGATTTAAATAATTGGGTTTTAAATAATATCATTGCAAAGATTAATACGTTCTGGCACTGAAGATTTAGCGGAGCCGTAGGATTAAGCTGGAGGGACTTAAGTACCAATTGGGGCCATAATCAAAATTATGCTCCAAAAACATTATGTTTGCGGAGCATAATTATTTTTACGCATAAAGCATACCCAGAACTGGTGTATGCTATATAACAAAAATACCGGCCTTTTCGGGTCGGTATTTTTGCTCATGCTGCCTATGCAGATCCTAGTCTCTGGCTGGCATAATAATTTTGGAACCGCCGCTTACGCCGTCGAGGGCGTCGTCACTGATGGTGTAGCTCTGTGCGATGGCAATGAAGTCTGCTGCCTTGAGGGAAGCGCCGCCAATCAGGCCGCCGTCGATGTCGGGGCAAGCGAAGAGCTCCTTGGCGTTGGAGGGTTTGCAGCTGCCGCCGTAGAGGATGGTGCAGTCTTCTGCAATCTGCTTTCCAAATTTATCTGCAATGAGTTTGCGGATGAATGCGTGAATCTCCTCTGCCTGCTCGCTGGTTGCGGTGAGGCCGGTGCCGATAGCCCAAACAGGCTCGTAAGCAATCACCACGTGACCCATCTGCTCGGGAGTAAGGCCAAAGAGAACTTCCTCTATCTGAGCCTTAACCACGTCAAAATGCTTGTTATCCAGACGCTCATCTTTCATCTCGCCTACGCAATATATGGGCTGCAGGCCGTTCTCGAGTGCGAGGGCCATCTTTGCCACCAGGGTAGCGGAGGTCTCACCATAATACTGACGGCGCTCTGAGTGGCCGAGGATTACATACTGGCAACCGATGCCGGCAAGCATGTTGGCTGCTACCTCGCCGGTGAATGCACCCTTGGGCTGGTCTGCACAGTTCTGTGCGCTGAGTGCGATCTTGCTGCCTTTGATGGCTTCGCCCACGCTGGTGAGGTGTACAAACGGCGGTGCCACCACCAGGTTAACGTCAGAGGGAACTTGGCTCATGGCAGCTACCAGTTCTTTGGCCAGTGCCACGCCTTCTGCAACTGTGGTATTCATTTTCCAGTTGCCTGCAACTATTTTTCTACGCATATTGTTAGGTATTAATTTGTTTGATATCAGCTTTCGCGGGTGGCAAAGATACGAATATAATTTTTACCTTTGTCAAGATGGATAAATTATTCTTAATAGATGGTCACTCCTTGATTTTCAGGATGTACTACGCATTCATGCGGCGTCCGATGATCAATTCCAAGGGAGAGGACACATCGATACTCTACGGATTCACCAAATACCTTCTGGAGATTATAGCCCGCGAGCAGCCGACCCACCTGGCGGTGGCGTTTGACCCGCATGCGGCCACTTTCCGCCACGAGGCGTATCCCCAATACAAAGCCAACCGCAGTGCAGCCCCAGAACTGGTACACGAAGCGCTGGAGCCCCTCTGCGAGCTGATGAAGGCGATGGAGATTCCGGTGCTGATGCGCCCCGGATTTGAGGCGGACGATGTGATTTGCAGCGCTGCGAAGCATTTTGCAGGCGAGAATCTGCAGGTATATATGGTGACCCCGGACAAGGACTTTGGCCAGGCGGTGCACGGCAACGTTTTCCAGTACAAGCCGGGCAAAGCGGGCGGAGACGACACAATTCTGGACGAAGCGGCCATCTGCGCCAACTACGGCATCGAGAGCTCCCGCCAGGTGATAGATATCCTCACCATCTGGGGCGATGCCTCCGACAATGTGCCCGGAGTAACCGGCGTGGGTGAGGTCGGCGCCAAGAAGCTGATTGGCAAATACGGCACCGTAGAGAACATATATGCCCATCTGGACGAACTTACCCCCAAAATGCGGGAGAGTTTTGAGGCGGCGCGGGACCACATTGAAATGAGCAAGTTCCTGGTCACCATCAAGGACGACATCGACGTAGGCGTAAACCTCAGTGACCTGCGTCTGACCGCCAGTTGCAACGCCCAGGTGCGCGAACTGTTTGACAAATACGAGTTCCCCAGCCTCATAAAGATGCTGCCCGAGGGAGAAGGCTCTGCAAAAGTGCCCCAGATTAATCATCTGGACTGCACCCGGGCCGATGGGGACGAGATAATTGGCCTGGCACGCAGCACAGGCTGTGTAGCGGTCAGTGTGGGTAAGGAGATAATTCTCGCCGCAGGTGACCGTTACGCCACTTACAACATAGATAACGCCGCAGCACAGGCACTTCTGGCCGACAAAACCATTGTCAAATGCGGCCACGGCATAAAAGAGAGCATGCACAACCTGGCAACAGCAGGAGGGCGCATTGCCGGTCCGTTGAAAGACATCGAGATAATGCACTATCTGCTAAACCCGGAGGTGAGCCACAAGACCGACTACCTGCTGAAGAGCTATCTGGACATGGTACTTGAGGCAGAAAATGCCGGCGAAGAGCAACCTCAGGCGGTGCAGCTGGACCTCTTCTCCATGGCATCTGCAGATACGCAGGCAAAAGAGGACGAAACCGCCTGCCGCAGTTGCGTGGCTGCGGGACGGCTGGCGCCTGTCATTGAGGATGAACTCCGCAAAGCGGGTCTGTGGCATCTCTACGAGACAATCGAGATGCCGCTCATAGATGTGCTTTTTGATATGGAAACCAACGGCGTCAAGATAGACACCGCCCAGCTGGCATCGTTCGGTGCCTCTATAGAGGGTGATATAGCCCGCCTGGAGAGCCAGATCCGCGACATCGCCGGGGATCCCAGCCTCAACGTCCAGTCTCCCAAGCAAATAGGGATACTGCTCTTTGAAAAGCTAAAACTCGATACCAGAGTCAAAAAGAGCCGTACAGGTGCCTATTCCACCGACGAGGAGACCTTGCAGGCCCTTAGCGACCGCCACCCGGTAATCGGGATGATACTTGAATACCGCGGCCTCAAGAAACTGATGAGCACCTATGTGTCACCGCTGCCGGGCTACATAGACCCCGCTGACGGCCGCATCCATACCACATTCACCCAGGCTCTCACCGCCACCGGTCGCCTTAGCAGCATCAAACCCAATCTGCAGAACATACCTGTGCGGACATCGCTGGGGCAGGAAATCCGCCGCTCGTTTGTACCGGGTGCCGACTGGATTGTGGCGGCCGACTATTCGCAGATTGAACTGCGCATAATGGCGCACCTTAGCGGCGACCCTTCGCTTGTGGCCGACTTTGCCACAGGCGACGACATCCACGCCGCCACCGCCGCAAAAATATTCGGAGTACCGGTGGCGGAGGTCACCAGAGACCAGCGACGCCAGGCCAAGACCGCCAACTTTGGCATCATGTACGGCATATCGTCGTTCGGGCTGGCACAGCGGCTGGGCATCCCCCGCGCAGAGGCCAAAGCCCTGATTGAAGATTATTACCGCACTTTCCCCGGCATCCGCACATATATAGACAAGGTGATTGCACAGGCTTCTGAAAAGGGTTACGTAGAGACCATCTTTGGCCGTCGCCGCTATTTGCCCGACATCAAATCAAAGAACTTTAACGTACGCAGCCTGGCAGAGCGCAACGCAGTTAACGCCCCCATCCAGGGTAGCAGCGCCGACATCATAAAGCTGGCTATGATCAACATTCACCGCCGCCTTAAAGAGGACGGGTACCGCAGCAAGATGGTGCTCCAGATACACGACGAACTACTGTTTGACGTGTATGAGGATGAGCGGGAAAAACTGATGGCGATGGTGGTGGAAGAGATGCAAAACGTATGCAAGCTGGCGGTGCCGGTCACCGTAGACTGCAACGCCGGTAAAAACTGGCTGGAAGCACATTAGAAGCATGGAAGAGATACTTAAATATTTCCCCGGACTGGACCCTCTCTGCAAAGAGCGGCTCTCTGCCCTCTATGACCTCTACGCCGACTGGAATTCCAAGATAAACGTAATCTCCCGCAAGGATATGGAGAGTTTTTATACCCACCATGTGCTCCATTCGCTTGCGATATCGGCGGTGATGGACAATGTCCTCTGCGCAGGCGGGCAGAGAATCCTGGACCTTGGCACCGGCGGCGGCTTCCCCGGCATACCGCTGGCCATCCGCTATCCGCAGAACGAGTTTGTTCTCTGCGACTCTATCGGCAAAAAGATAAAGGTGGCGAGTTCGGTTGCAGAATCGCTTAAGTTGGATAATGTACAGTGCGTGAATGCCCGTGCAGAGACCCTGGAGGGCCGTTTCGATTGGGTAGTATCGCGCGCGGTCGCCCCGCTGGACAAGATTCTCGGCTGGGTTCGCGGCAAATGGACCAGGGGTGTGATTTGCCTCAAAGGGGGTGACGTAGAGAGCGAGATAGAGCTCTGCATAAGCAAGTGCCTGCTTGACCCCAAGAAGGTCATGGTCAGCGACATAAGCATATTTTTCAAAGAAGATTGGTTCGAAGGGAAAAAAGTTATAACTGTTTCGTAAGTAAATTTGGTATTTTGCTAAAGACTATTTACTTTTGCAGTCCTCAAAAATAGAAGTAATAAAAATCTATAAATATGAAACGTACATTTCAACCCTCGATTCGCAAGCGTCGTAACAAACACGGCTTCCGCGAGCGTATGTCCACTCCCAACGGCCGCCGCGTGCTCGCAGCACGTCGTCGTCACGGGCGCAAGAAACTCACCGTTTCTTCTGAAGACAGATTCTAATATCTGAACCGGATATACAAAAATACCGACCAGAAATGGCCGGTATTTTTGTTTTATGTCAGTTGGTGCTACTCTGCCCTGTCGTAGACTATCGGCTGCTGCTGCTGGAAGTCGAACAGCGTCAGGGCGCGGAGATGATAATATGTCACCCAGTAATTCTGAAGGGAGGCGATAAGATTCTGGCGGGCGTTCTGCCAGTGGGTCTGTGCCAGTGACAGATCATTGACATTTGCCTGGGAGAGCATAAACCTCCGCAAGGTCTGGGTGTACGCATCCTCTGCTATCTCCAGCGCCTGGCGGGAGTTGTCCACCATAGCTTTGCGCTCGTTGAAAGCATCCACGGTGATCATCACATCCTGCTCTATCTCCCGCTCGGCTTGCTCTTTGGTCCTCTCAAGGGCATCCACCTTGCTGCGGGCGGCCAGCCAGGCGTTGCGCCGTTTGCCCCAGTCCAACAACGGGACATTCAGCGAGAGTGACACCTGGTCCTGCGGCAGCAGGTTACGGTAGACTTCGTTTATCTTGGTAGAAACCTGGTTATAACCGACAGAGACATCCGCTCCCAGATTGAGATTCTTCTCCACGCGGGCCTTTGCCTCCTCCTTGCGGGCCTCGGTGCTAGCCAGCTGAAGCGCAACATAGTTAGGATTGTTCTTCTGTGCATACATTACAGCCTGGTCGGCATCTATTACGAGTTCACCGGTAACTTCCGGCACCACCACCTCGATATTTGCAGAAGGGTCCAGATTTAGCACCGTGGCGAGCTCTCGCACAGCCTTGCCACGGGCTATACGGGCGTTTGCAAGCATGTTCTCTGCATTGACCTTCTCGAGTTCAAGGATGCTCAGCTCCGCCTTTGATATTGAAGAGATGCGATATCGGCGCTCTGCAATGGCAAAAATGGTATCGCAAGAGGCCAGGTACTCCTCGCACATCTTCATCTGGTCCTCTGCAAGGGCGAGGGTAAAAAAGCGGCTTACAGCATCCTCATTATTGCTCTCGATATTGTATGCCAGCTCTTTCTCTGCCTGGGTGAGTTCCAGGTTGGCAATCAGTTTCTCCCACTTGAGGGGGTTGAAAAAGAGCAGATCCTGCTTATACCCCATGGAGAAGGGTATGGACATGAACTGATTCTGCCCGGTATCGCCAAATGTGCGCATGTAACCCAGCTGAGAAGTCACATAAAACTCACCCCCCAGGGGATTCACCGTCTGGCGGGCAGTGACACCGGCATCGGAATAGATATACCTCTGCTGACGGTAGATATCTACATCCTGATCGCTCAGGTAGCGGCGTGTCATGTAGCGCTCAAACTGAAGCGGAGTCGACTCAAGGGAGAACTGCGGCAGGCGGGAGGCCTTCCAGGAGAGGTAATTATAGCGGGAGATGTCATACTCGCTCAGATAGCGGCGCACCACCAGGGAACTGTCCTTGGCCAGCTGCAGGGTGCGGTCCAGATCGAGCCGCAAGGTCTGCTGTCCAAAGGCAGAAGACAGTGCTCCGGTCAGTAAGACGATGGTCAGAAAAAACCTCCTCATACCCTACTCTATTTTATGATATCCACGTTCATTCCGTCGAACAGCCCTTCGCTGTTGCGCAGCTCGGCGCGGAGTTTAACAGCACCCTGCGCATCCACGATGGGGTTGATTTCAACCACCTCGGCCTCATAAACGGAATTGGGTCGGGCCAGGGGGATAACGGTGAGAGTTGTCCCTACAGGGAATGATGCCAGGTCGGTCTCAATCACCAGGAACTCCACCTCCATCTTATCTGCCGCCACCACCCTGCAGATGGGGACACCCGGCTGGGCAATCTGACCTGCCTGTACAGCGACATTGGCAACCACACCGTCAAACGGGGCGGTAACGACTCCGGCACGACGCTCGTAGCGGGCCGCCTCCAGACGGCTGCCTGCCTGCTCCAGCTGATTCTGAGCCAGGCGATATCCGGATTTCACTTCTGATGTTGCCTGAACTGTCTGGGGCACGGAGGTCATATTCTCCGGATCATAGCCCTGTGAGATAATCACGTCCTGCTTCTGCAGGCGGGCCTGTTCTATCTGCAGCTCGGCCTGCTGCACTGCAAGCGCCTGCTGCTGAATGGCATTATCCAGTGTAAACACCTCCAGGGAAGCAATCACCTCTCCCCGGCGTACCTTCTGGCCGTTGTGCACCAGCACGCGCGAAACAGGCAGTGCCTGCCTGAAGGCCAGATCGGCATATCGGGAGGCGATGACCTTGCCGGTCATGCGCACATCTGTGGTGGCTGCAATCTCTTCCTCCTGCTCAACCTGCTCTACAGCAACGGCTTCCTCAGGAGCGGGCGCCGCCGGCTCTTGTTGTACATTCTGGGCAGACTCCCGGCAAGAAAAGAGCGCCATGGCTGCCAGCAGCAATATGGTAAAACGCTTCATATCTTAATTTTATAATTGTCTTAAACTCATTTCGTAGAACAGCCCCTTCTTCTCCATCAGCTGCTCAAAATTGCCCTCTTCTGCAATCTTGCCCTTGTCCAGCACAATGATTCTGTCGCAATGGCGGATGGTAGAGAGCCTGTGGGCAATCACCAGACGGGTGCAATTGAGCTGGTCAAGATTGTCAGAAACCTGCTTCTGACTGATGTTGTCAAGGGCACTGGTAGCTTCGTCAAAGAAGATTATTTCCGGCTTGGATATCAGGGCTCGGGCAATCAGTATGCGCTGTTTCTGTCCGCCGGAGAAGCCGCCGCCACCTTCACTAACCAGAGTATGCATCTGCATGGGCATACGCTTCACATCTTCGTCCAGGCTGGCCATACGCAGCGCCTCCCAGGCATCCTCCTGGGTCGCCCAGGGTGCAGTGATTGTCACATTGTGGAAAATATCGCCGGTAAAGAGCGACCCGCTCTGCAGGCAGCAGCCAATCTTGCGGCGCAAGCTCGTCTTGTCGACCTTGGAAAGATCGTAATTATCATAGTAGATACCGCCGGAAAGTGGCTGCTCAAAGCCCAGCAGCAGTCGCATCAAGGTCGACTTGCCGCATCCGGACTTGCCCACTATGCCCACATATTCACCCGGTTCAATCTTCAAATCCAGATTGTCCAGAATCAGCGGACCATCTTCCTGATAGCGGAAAGACAGGCCTGAAACCTCGATAGAGCCGAACAGATCCTCTACCTGGGGCGCCTTTGCCTCCATCTCCGGCACCGCTTCTAATATCGGCTTCACCGACTCCAGGAGCGGCTGTGCCTTTGACAGTTCCGGTATAATCTTGTGCATCTCAGCTACCGCAGCTGTCATCAGGCCGAAAGCGGAGCTGAACGCGATGTAGTCAGACGGCGCAATACCCAGCGACAGAGTGTACCAGAAGATGAATGCCGCACCGCCAAGGGTAACCAACAGAGTCAATGCCCGGAACACAACCTCTTTTGTCGAAGGATTATATAAGAGCTGGGCATGTTCACTGTAATTGTCCAGCCAGCGGGTAAAAGCCCGTTTCTCACTTCCGGAGAGTTTCAGCTTCTGGATGCCTGCAAACATGTTATACTCCATTCCGCTCAGGTGCGCAGCATGCTCTGTATGTTTTCTGTTTACAGCCAGCGCAATCTGGTAATTGCGCAGCAACAGCCAAATCTGGATGGTCATTATCACCATTACGGGGAAAATCAGCTTCCCTCCATATATCCATACCTGAATCAGGTAAATGATGGAAAGCATGCCTGTCAGAAGTATTCCGACGACCCCTTCGTTAATCAAAGCGCACAACTTGGTGACGTTATTGAGCTTAGCAGAGAGTTCACCACTCGGGTTCTTGGAGAAGAATGTCGGACTCAGCAGGAAAGTGCGGGCCATTATGGCATTCTGGGTGTGCAATTCAACTATATTGCGAATCCTGTGGACATACAGGTTACGGGTGAACGTCATCAGCACCGTACCGATAACGGCACCAGCCAGAAGGCCTGTTATGGGGAGCAGGTCTGCTGCATCTCCGGTAGGTATCACCGTATCAAATATGAGTTTGTTTGCCATGGGGGTAAACATACCCAGCAACAGCACAATCAGGGTAGAAACTATCAGCATCAGGACGTTAGGGCCGCCGATTGTACTCCAGGAGAACTTCAGCAGGTCTTTTACGCCAAGGCTCTTGAAAGGCAGCGGCTTGGTGAATGTATAGGCGACAGATTTCAGGTTTTCCGCCATCTCTTTATGGCTGACCTTGCGGATGAAACCTTCTGAATCGCGATACTGATAACCAAGTCCGGAACGGGTCTGTGTCAAGGCCACCAGACGGCCGTCTTTAGAATAGCCCAGCAGAGGGCCTACACATTCGTTCCACCACTTGCCCTTGAGGCGGATGCGGCGCATCATGATGCCACGGGGGCGAAGGATACCGGTGAGAAGCTCCTCTGCAGAGAGCATACCGTCATCCTCAAATTCATAGTCATTCACATCCAACGCCGCCAATATCTGCACCAGGGCAGAGCGGTCGTCCTGCGGAACAGACCTGCGCTCGAATCTAAAACCAAGCCGCTCGGCAGTGCGCTGCCGGACCTCTGCCAGCTGGGCATCTTCCAGCTGACGACGCTTTTTGATTTGATTTATAAATATAGCCATGGTCTATTCACTTGACATTAGGTTGCGGTAGAGTCCCTCCTCCTGCATCAGGGAGTCATGAGTTCCACGCTGCAGTATCTTGCCCTGATCCATCACAATTATCTCGTCGCAGTCGCGGATGGTAGAGAGCCTGTGGGCAACAATTATCTGGGTGGGGCCCATCATACGGATGGCAGTCATCACCTCATCTTCTGTGGTGGGATCGAGTGCGGAGGTCGCCTCGTCCATAATCAATATGGAGGGCTCCTTTGCCAGTGCGGTGGCAATCTCTATGCGCTGACGCTGCCCGCCGCTGAAGTTCTGGCCACCCTTGACCACCTTTGTGCTGAAGCCCTCGGGACGGCTCACGATGTCGGCACGGATCTGGGCGTCGTTGCAGGCCATCATCACCGTGAAGTCCTCAATACTCTCGTCCCACATGCGAACATTCTGCATTACGGTATCGTCGAACAGCACAACATTCTGGTCGATGACTGCAACAGAGTTGGTAAGCTCTTCTGAAGAGATGCTCTCGATTGGACGTCCGTCAAACAAAATCTCTCCTGACCAGGGCTTGTAAAGGCCGGAAATGAGCTTCGCGAGGGTGGATTTTCCGCAACCGCTGCTCCCCACGAATGCCACGCTGTGACCGGGCTCTATCCGCAGGTTAAAGTTCTCAATCAACGGCGGCTGGAGCGGAGAGTAGCCGAACGTTACATCCTTCATCTCCAGCAAGCCGCCCAATTTGCCCTCGGCCATCTCGCCTTTGCTGTCGCGATGGTCCTCCGGATATTTCATCACATCCTCGATGCGCTCCATCTGGCTGCGCATCTCCACGATGGTCTGGGAGGCATTCACCACCTGGTCCACAGGCGCCATGAAAGAGGTTATGAACCCCTGGAACGCCAGCAGCATACCAACTGTAAGGTTACCTTTCAAAATGAGCAGGGCACCGAGCGACAGCACCGCGGTATTGACAACTCCCCCCACGAGTATCGGGAGCAGGCCAATCTTCATCTGCTGCTCGTCAGCCTCAGCCTCCATATTGAATTTCTTTGCCCAAAGACCGCTCCAATACTCAAAGAAACCGGTTTCTGCACCAGCCGCCTTGATGCTCTCCATATTGTCTATGCACGAGATTGTGGCGGAATAATATTTCCCTTCGCTCTGCTCGAGCGAACGGACCATATTGATGCGCTGCTTAGAAAAATAGAGCACCGTCATCATATTGATGACCGCAGCCAGGACACCTATCAGCGTCAGCGACACAGAATAGCTGAGCATCAAAACCAGATATAGAATCAGCAGAGCTATGTTGATAATCTGCGGGGCAAGCACCTCCACCAGCGAGTGAGTGACAGTCTCGTTAAGATGCTGGCGCTGCTGCAGATCGCCCACACCGCGCATGGCGAAGAACGACATCGGCAGGTGCAGGACATGCTGCAGATATGAAACATTCCCCTTCAAGGCCAGCGCCCCCGCTATTCGTTTGGAGTAGCGACCGGACAACAAGGCCAGCACAAACTGGAATATTGCGATGGCCCCTATTGCGATAAAGAACGGGGTTGCCCACGACGGGTTGTGCCCCGATATAATTTCATCGATGAAGATACGGGTAAAAAGCGGCGTAATCAACGCGATGAACGCTGCCAGAAGTGCAAAGATAAAGGTCAGCCTGAACGCTTCGCCCGCCCCGCGGATGTTTTTCTTGAGGTAGGAGAATATGCTGGTCGGCTGGCCGCCACGCTCAAACTTATCGGTCGGATTGAAGGTCAATGCGATACCGGTAAACGACTTGCGGAATTCGTCCATCGGAACCTCAACCGGCCCCACTCCGGGGTCGTTGAGGCAGGCGCGCCCCTTGCGGTACCCTCGGAACACGACAAAGTGCTCAAAATTCCAGTGGATAATGGCAGGACGCAACTCCTCCAACCCCTCCGGGGTCGTGCGATATCCGGAAGCCTCCAGACCGTAATTGCGGGCCGCATGGAGAATGCTTTTCGCAGAAGAGCCGTCGCGGCTCACACCGCAGGCAACCCTGACCTCCTCCAGCGGCAGCCATTTACCAAAGTGAGCCAGTATCATTGTCAGTGATGCGGCACCGCACTCCACCGCCTCCATCTGCATCACCATCGGCACTTTGATCACCTTGTGTTTACGCTGCTTCATACGACTTTGCATTATTTGCCGCTCACATTCTTCACGGCATTGTCAACAGCGCCGGTCAGCACACGCCAAACCTTCTTGCGGTCGGTAACAATCTGGATGTTGCATAAAGAACCCGTGCCGACCTGCAGTTCAGAGCCTTTCTTACGGCTCCAGACCAGCTTGCCATCTTTCTCGTCGAGCAGGACGCGAACCTCATACACGGCATCGCCTTCCTTGATAAACGTCGCCAGCGGGTCAAGTTTGAGGCGGCGAACCACCTCGTCACGGGAGGTGGGGAACTGCTCTATACCGACAATATGTCCGTATGCATAGCCCCACTTCTCACGCTGCAGATCGGCGGGAGTGGTCTGCACCTGCATACCAATCTTCAACTTGCGCAAATCTTTGTATGAGACGTAACACAACATCTCACGGCCGGTCATATCGGCGGTCTGGGGCATTATCCACGCCACAGCCTCACGCGCCTTGAACTCGGTCCCTTCCGGCAGGGTGTTGAGAACCACGCCGCTGCGATTGGCCTGCAAGGTGGTTGTCGCAAGCGCAGAGCGCACCTGCAGCAGCGCATCGCCGGCAGATACGACCTGCCCGTGCACAGCAATTACCCTTCCGATGGTTCCGTCATAGGGCAGGCTTACGGGAGAGGCCTCACCAAAGGGGAAGACCACGCCCTGGGCATTTACCTTATAGTTTATCGTTCCAAAAATACACCAGTAGAGCGCCACTATCACCATAGCCAGCATCGCCGCCAGCACGACTGAAAGCCGTGGCGACGAGACGCGGGCCATCTCTTCGGCCTCACTGTGGTCGTCCAGAGCCTCAAGGGCCTCCTTGTTGAAAAGGTCGGACATACCGCTATGCCTGTTCTACTGTCAGATGGCGTGTAAAGCCCGTCATCTGGAGGATTTTATATATCTCGGGACGGACATGGGTGAGCTTCATCTGCCCGCCCAGGGTACGTATCACAGTTCTCATGGTAGCCTGCATCACGCGCAGACCGGAACTGGACATATATGTGAGTTCAGAACAATCTATCTCCAGGTTGACACCCTGGACCAGTGCCGGTTCAAGTTCCTTCTCAAATGTGGCTGCGCTGAAAGTATCGATACGCGCGTCGGTCTTTACTACGGTCTTTCCTTCTGCATTGATAATCTCTGCCATAGCTCTACTTGTTTAAAAATTTCTTCATTGTCAAAAGGTTCTTGCCTTCAAGGCGCTGGTACGTCACTTCATTCATGATGTTCTTGACGATAAAGATTCCCAGGCCACCCTGCTCTCGATCCATGGGATTGACATCTAAATCCACATCCTGCTTCATGGTGGGGTCAAAAGCTTCGCCCTTGTCAGAGAGCAGGAATGTCAGCTCCTTGCCGTCACTCTCTGCAACCAGGGTTATCTCTGAACTGGTACCTTCAGGGTAGGCGTAGAAAATAACATTGCTGACCATCTCTTCCAGCACCAGCTGCAAGTTCATGGCAAGCTCCATATCCAGCCCCAACTCATCCACGATCTCCTCAACAAAACCGGACACCTTCATGAGCTCCGATTCATCATTTTTAATTGTAAGTTCTCGTTTCATAGGTCTATAATTATATTATTTCAATTTCAGACAAACCATGGTCAAATCGTCGTTAGGCTCGGCGCCGTCACGGAATGCGTTCACAGATGCGACAATCTTCTCTATTGTCTCCTTGGATTTGAGGTCATTGAAACTCTTGGCCTCCTGGGCAAGACGGTCGTCGCCGAACTGATCCTGGACAGTGTTCTCAGCCTCGTTGAGGCCGTCGGTATAGAGCAGCAGCTTCCTACCCCGGATGTTGTCAATTGACTCACCCACAAACTCTTCATCGTCCCAGATGCCCAGGGGCACATTGGTCTCCATCTCCATGAATTCGCCGTCCAGCAGGGGCGGGTTATGGCCGCAGTTGCAATAATCCATCTTGCCGGTTACCAGATTGATCTGACCGATGAACATAGTGACAAACATGTTCTGCTCATTGTCCCTGGAGAGGTTTGCATTCAGCTTGTTAGCTATCTCCTGCGGGGGAAGCTCGCGCTGCGCCTCTACCCGGAACAGGTTCCTGGTAACGGCCATGAACAAGGATGCCGGGACACCCTTACCGCTCACGTCGCCGATGCAGAAGAACAGGTTGTCGCCCTGGATAAAGAAGTCGTAAAGGTCGCCCCCCACCTCTTTTGCGGGAGTCATCCATGCATACAGGTCTATATCGTCACGTTCCGGGAATGCCGGGAAAATACGGGGCACCATACTCATCTGGATCTCCCTGGCGATTCTCAGTTCACCTTCTATCCGCTCCTTGTTGGCGGTTGTCACGGTGAGTTCGTCTATATAGTTCACCAGCGAGTGCTGCATGTCGCTGAATGCATTGCTCAAACGGCCCACCTCATCCATTCGCCCGGTGTCCTGCATCTCCTCGTCAAAACGTCCGGATGCTATCGATTCTGCCTGCTTAACCAGCCGGCCCAGCGGCTTTAGGGAATCGGCAATAAACCGACGGAATAGCCAAAGCATCAGCATCAGGCCTATCAATACAATTACAATAACCGTAAAGACCAGCCTGTTGTACCCGCCAAAGATATCTTCTTCAGGGCAGACGATGGCCATGCTCCATCCCGTCTCACCCAGCGGACTGTAAAAGACATAACTGTCTTTGCCGTACATCTTCAGCTGGCGCATTCCCGTCTCCCCGGCAAGCATTGCATGCCCCAGCGCAGACAAGTCAGGATCCGGGGCAATCATCGTGGGGGTGAAAATGGTCTCCAGCAGGAGTTTTTCAGAGTCGGGATGTACCAGGAGCGTACCGCCGCGACCTATCATCAGGCTATATGAGTTTGGATATGGCTTTGTCTGCGAAACCGTCTCTGAAAGCCATTTCAAAGAGAGGTCGGTAGAAAGAATTCCTATAAACTCCCCTTTTGCGTTGCGCAAAGGCCTGCAATAGGAGGTTATCATCTCTTTGGAGTAGATATCGTTGGGATTGAAATCGTAGAAAGGTTCGGTCCAGATTGCCTTGTCCTGCAACTTGGCCTGTGCATACCAGTCCATGTAAAAATACTGGTAAAGTTCGTTGCCCTCCTGCGTAGTCTCTATGTTACCTCCGTCATTGTATGAGAAAGCAGAGAAAAAGCGGCCGTATTCGGGGAAATAATTTGGTTCAAACGCAATCGAGCATCCGTTCAAATCGGGATTCTGCTCCAGTATGGCGCGACTGAACACAAACATGGAATCGGGGCTGTCAACGTGGCGCAAGATATCCCACTCCGTGTTGACGGCAGCAATTTCCACCATATTAAGAATCGCCTCCACCCGTTGGGAAGTATTCTCGAGAACCTGGTTGGCATGACTGATGGCCTCTTCCCTCACTGTATTACCGGACTGCTTGAACATAAAACCCAGCGCCGCCAGAAACAATACCATCGCAAAAAGCACCGTCAAGTAACTGAGCCTTGCCGACAGTGAAGATTTAAAATAGTTGATCAGATTCTTTATCATAATGCTTATTCGGCGCTGATTTCACTAAAAGTAACCTCGTTGAGGATAAAACCGTTCTCGTACAGCATGTGGCTGGCCTTCTCTACCATATCCTGCCTCAGGCGGAACTCCCGCTGGCCTGAATCACGGTCAACCTGGAGGCGGAGAATCTCTTCAAGCATAAGCTTCTGAAGAACCCTGTTGGTGGCGATATGGTTCTTTTGCACATAATCCATCACGATATCGAGGGTCTCGTCAGGATGCTCTGCCGCCCATTCCCAGCCACGGCGGCTGGCTTCTGCAAAGCGCTTGCACTGGTCTTTATGCTTTTTGTAATAATCCTTTGTAACATACACACCGTCTTCCTGGACATTATAGCCGTGGTCATAGAAGCGGTACGTATTGCTCTCGTTCAGGTCCATCCCGGCCTGGACCATCTGGTAATATTCGTTATAGCTCATAGCCAGGGCCGCATCAATGGCTCCGGCCACAAAAAGGTTTACCGAGGAACTTAAGGGGACCCACTCGTAATCTATATTCTCCTTCGCACTCATGCACATGGCAACCTGGCTGAATCCTGCCGCCCAGATTCCCACCTTCTGCCCGCGCTGGGTCAAAGGGTTCACATTCCGCCTTGAGACGATAACCAGGGCGTTGTTCATTGATGTCTGGAGGATATTCACCAACGGAATACCGGAATCTATCATCTCGATTGCCTGTACCAGCTGGAGAGTGGTGGCGTGACTGCGATTGCTTTTCAGACGGTCAAATGCCGACTCAGTAACGGATGGATGGACTATCTCTACATCCAAGCCGGCATCTTTGTAAAAACCATTCTCAAAAGCGACATAATACCCCGCAAACTGCGCCTGGGCAGTCCACTGCGGCGTAAAAAGAAATTTTTGCGCTGACACGCTCAACCCTGTGGCCAACAGGGCAATGGTCAACAATGCTAAGCGTTTCATCAGTAGTATTATCTTGTGTTTAATTACTCAAAACTCTCCGATGTAATGGCACCGGAGAGTCAGAGTTCGAAGCATCAAACTAAAATTATTTCTGCTCGTCAAACTTGGGCTTGCTTACACCGCCAGTGACAGTTTCAAGAGCAGCTTCATCCAGAGTGGCCTTGCCACCTGATACCTCGTTGAGTTGATCTTCAGAGAGTTTTTTGTTTTCCATGGTAAATTGATTTAATAAGCTTATACTTTGCGAAGTTAGGAATATTTATATTAAATGCAATTAGTTTTTACTACCTTTGTGTTATCATGGCATATAACAGTTATAGAAAAGATAATTCCCTGCTGCGCAATTTAATCGGGGGCGTCGTTTTCGTTATTGCAATGGTACTGGTGCTGCAGTTGCTGCTGTCTCTGTTCACCCGCCACAACAAAGAACTTACGGTTCCCGATTTTACAGCCTTGGACATGCGTACCGTGCACAAGATAGCCAACAACCTCCACCTCAGGGTAGAAGTTGCCGATTCTGTATATGTGAAGCATCTCCCGCTCGGGGTCGTGTTCTCCCAGAATCCACCCGCCGGCAGCCGCGTCAAGAAAAACCGCCGCATCTTCATAACAATCAACTCCACCGTGCCCCGTATGGTCACCGTACCCTCGGTCATAGGTTATTCACTACGCCAGGCGGCCGCAGAACTCTCTGCAAGCGGCCTTACTGTTGGCAAACTCACATACGTGAGCGATATCGCCACCAACAATGTGCTGCGGCAGCAATACAAGGGGCGGGACATCGCCGCCGGCAAGAAGCTTGAAACAGAGAGCAAGATTGACCTTGTGCTGGGGCTGGATTATGATGAAAACTCCACTGACGTGCCTAATCTGAAGGGTTTCACCTACAGCGTTGCGGCATCCAACATAATTGAGAATTCACTCAACGTGGGGCGCGTACGCTATGATGAGAGCGTGAAGAATTACGCCGACAGTCTCCATGCCGTGGTCTACAACCAGGCGCCCGGTGCCGCCACAAGCGTCCAGATGGGTAACAACGTTGACATCTGGCTCACCGTTAATCCGGAAAAGAACAAATAGATGCTGGAAGACGACTCTCTGGTGGGTGACCTTGAGCAGGGCGACGAGGAGCAGCCGCTGTTCGAGCACTATCGCTTTGTGGTGGACAAGGGGCAGGCGCCGCTCAGGATAGACCGCTACATCACCAGCAAGATGGAACAAACCTCGCGGCACCGCGTGCAGCTGGCGCTGGAGGCGCAGTATGTGCGGGTAGGCGACCGGCCGGTAAAGGCCAATTACAAAGTGCGTCCGGAAGATGTGATCACCATCATGCTCCCCTATCAGCGGCGTGGCTTTGAGGTGCATCCGGAGCCGATTCCACTCAATATTGTTTATGAAGACGACGACCTGCTCATAGTGAACAAGCCGGCCGGGATGGTGGTACACCCCGGATTTGGCCATTTCAGCGGGACACTCATAAATGCGCTGGCATTCCACCTCGGCATAAGCCAGGATGCCGACGCCACCGACGAGCGCATGGGAATCCTGGTGCATCGCATTGACAAGGATACCTCCGGATTGCTGGTGGTGGCCAAAAACGATGTCTCCCAGCTCAAACTGGCGGGGCAATTTTTCGAGCACACCATCAAGCGTACATATTGGGCGCTGGTTTGGGGCAACGTAGCCTCCGATTCGGGCACTATAGAGGGAAATATAGGACGCGACCCCAACGACCGGATTCGGTTCAAGGTGTTTGAAGACGGCTCGCAGGGGAAGACCGCAGTGACCCATTACAGGGTGCTGGAGCGGTTTGGCTACACCACCCTGGTGGAGTGCAATCTCGAGACCGGCCGCACCCATCAGATCCGCGTCCACATGAATCATATCGGCCATCCGCTTTTCAACGACGACCGTTACGGTGGCGACCGGGTGCTGAAAGGACCCCTTTACGCCAAGTATAAACAGTTCATAGACAACTGCTTTGCCATAATGCCCCGCCAGGCGTTACATGCCAAAACGCTGGGATTCATCCATCCCGGCACCGGAAAGGAGATATTCTTTGACAGTGAGATCCCGGAAGATTTCACCGCCCTTCTGGCCAAGTGGCGCAGTTATGCGGGAGACCGCGACATTGTTCAAAACTATGGAGATAATTGAACTCAACACCCTTTCCGAGACCGACCTCACCAGCCTGGCTTCGCTGATGGAAGAGCTGACTTCTGAGAAGACGGTCACCTCCGGAATGCTCCTGGCAACTGTTTCTGACCCCTCCACCCACCTTTTCGCAGCGGTAGAGGACGGACGGATTATCGGTTGTGCCAGCCTGTGTGTTTCCCACACCCCGACCGGGGCAAAAGGGGGCATTGAAGATGTGGTAGTGGGCAGCGCCTTCCGCGGCCGCCATATCGGACGGATGCTGATGGAGCATATCATTGAATATGCCCGCAGGGAGTTCTCCCCCATCGAGTTGCACCTTACTTCGCGACCCGTTCGCGAAACCGCAAACCGGCTGTATCAAACCCTCGGTTTCTGCCGCTACGAGACAAATTACTATAAGTTGCAATTATAGTTTCCTGTTTACTCTGCGCCCGCTGCTTTTCTGCATTCAAAATAGAGGCATACAGAAAAAACCACCTCTGTTACAAGCATCACAGTTGCCAGCAGATAAGGCGGATACAGCAGCCCCAAAATAAGCGCCGCGATTGGGATGGCAATGGAGAGAACCATATAGCTCCTGGACTTATACAGCCAGGAGAATGGCATAAGATGGGCGCCGAAGATCATTGCATACACCATAAGCATCTTCTCCGGAACAGCAGCATATACCCACATCGCAATCAGAATATAGAGCATCTGATTGATGCTGAACAGTATGCCCGCTTTGGTAAGCGGGTTGCCCTTCCCCTCAAAGTCGATTCCGAACACCTTGGACAGGCCCCATGCCAGTGGGAGCAGCACGGCGGAGCAGCAGAAAGTGATAAGGTTCTTCTGCTCTATGGTCATCTTTGAAAGGTGTACGGCAAGTATCATCCCCCAGATCACAACAGAAGCCACAATAAAATGCAGCCCCCGTTTCTGGCGGCGTGCACAATCATCTCTTAACTGTTCAAGTTCCATATTTTTCTTATTTAACTATGCGGTCTGCATGAGCGGCGACAAAACTCTTCCAGTTGGTGGAGGTTTTGGTGTCGGTCATCGGGTTGGTGAGCTGGTAAAAATGGCACATCGCAATCGCTATGGCATCGCTTGCATCCAGATACTTGACATCCAGACGGACATCCATGGTCCGCTCCAGGATAGCCTTCACCTGCTCCTTTGAAGCCGCGCCCTTGCCGGTAATGGCCATCTTCACCTTTCGCGGGGCATATTCAAATATGGGGATATTCCGCTGCAGGGCTGCGGCGATGGCTGCTCCCTGCGCCCGCCCCAGTTTGAGCATTACCTGGGGGTTCTTTCCGTAAAAAGGGGCCTCGATTGCAAGGTCGTCCGGCTTGTACTGGTCGTACAACTGCCCCACCTCAACAAAAATCCGCTGCAGTTTGGTAAAGTGGTCCTTCTCTTTGCGGAGATCGATTATCCCCAGGTCCACAAAGTGAACCCTCTTCCCATCAACAAGAATGACCCCATAGCCCATAATGCTGGTGCCGGGGTCTATTCCCATTATTATCCGTTGACCGGAAGAGCTCATCAAGTATTAGTTGATGATATCGAACCCTGTCCACTTGCGCAGCACCTCGGGCACCACTATGCCCTCTGCTGCCTGGTTGTTCTCCAGCAGCGCCGCCACAATGCGGGGCAATGCCAGCGAACTTCCGTTGAGTGTGTGTGCAAGCTGGATTTTGCCGTTCTCGTCTTTGTAGCGGAGTTTGAGGCGGTTGGCCTGATACGACTCAAAGTTGGAGACGGAGCTGACCTCGAGCCAGCGTTTCTGGGCTGCGCTGAACACCTCAAAGTCGTAGGTTATGGCAGATGTGAAACTCATGTCGCCACCGCAAAGGCGTACGATGCGGAAAGGCAGGCCAAGGCTGGCCACGAGCTTCTCCACATGGGCCACCATGCCGTCCAATGCCTCATAAGATTTCTCCGGCAGGCTGAGCTGCACAATCTCCACCTTGTCAAACTGATGCAGGCGGTTCAATCCGCGCACGTCCTTGCCGTAAGAACCCGCTTCGCGGCGGAAGCAGGGGGTATAGGCTGTCATCTTCACCGGAAAATCTTTCTGGGCTAGGATTACGTCACGATATATGTTAGTAACAGGCACCTCTGCTGTGGGGACCAGGTAGAAGTTATCCACGGTGGCGTGGTACATCTGACCCTCCTTGTCGGGGAGCTGGCCGGTACCAAAGCCGGAAGCCTCGTTAACCATAACGGGCGGCTCCACCTCCAGATAACCATCCTTACTGTTAAACTCCAGGAAATAGTTGATCAGAGCGCGCTGCAACTTGGCTCCCTTGCCCTTGTACACCGGGAATCCTGCACCGGTAAGCTTCACGCCCAGGTCAAAATCAATAATGTCATACTTGGCAGCAAGTTCCCAGTGGGGCAGTGCATCCTCTGCAAGAGCGGGAATCTCACCCTCCATCTTCACGATTACATTGTCATCTGCATTCTTGCCTTCTGGCACCTGTGCACACGGAAGGTTGGGGAGCAGTACCAGCAAATCGTTCTGGCGCTTCTCTGCCTGGGCCATCTTCTCCTCCAGAGCCTTGGACTGCTCTTTGAGTGCAGCCACAGAGGCCTTTGCAGCCTCCGCAGCTTCGCGGTTGCCCGCTTTCATCAGGGCGCCGATCTCCGATGCCTTGGCCTTCTGCTGCTGCAACAATGAATCCAGTTCGCCCTGTGCTGCGCGACGGTCGCGGTCGCAACCGAGTATCTGGTCCACAATCTCTTTTGCGTCAAAATTCTTGACAGCAAGGCGTTCTACAACAAATTCGGGCTTTTCCCTGAGAAGTTTGAGCTGTAACATTTCTTTATCGTTTTAACGAACTGCAAATATACACTTTTTTAGGAGATATGTCATTCGGCGCCAACCGGGTCCGGGAGGATAATCACCACCGTGCCGAGTTTGACACGCTCCTTGAGATCTACGATATCTTCATTACGCATCCTCACGCACCCCTCGGTGGCACGCGAGCCTATCGATTCCGGGAAGGGGGTGCCGTGTATGCCGATATCCCAGAACCCGGGGACATCCAGCCTGAGAAACCACGGGCCGTATGCATCCTTGATCGGCCCCTTGCCGTCATGGAAATCGTGGGGAATCCCCTTTGCGTACAGCAGTTCGTTGATCTTGAAAACCCCCTCAGGAGTCTTGTGGTCGCCGCGACGCTGCTTGGGTCCGTAATTCTTTGCACAAGCTATCCCCCACTCCTTGATGGCGTACCCCAGCGAATCCACCAGCGAGAGGCGGAACGCCTGCTTGTCCACCACGACAAAGGGGTATGACTTAGCCTGGGAAAGATATTTGGCAAAGGGTGCCGAAACGCCAGAGTGATTCTGTGCCACCACTCCAATCGGCATCAGCGCCAACAGCGCCATGATGAGAATAATCCGTTTCATAACTGCGCGAAGTTAGCAAAAACTAGTTAATAATACCGTCGATAACGTCCCACATAATGGGACGTTATGCGCATTTCAAGCCCTTTTTGACTATAACGTCTGTGTTTTCGGGACGTTATCAGCACTTGGGGAGGATAACCCCGATCAGAACAACCGCTTATAGAACTCAGCCTTTTTCTCAATCGGTAATGGGTATGCGCGGGATGTCGATGGCATCCGCCAGAATTTTATAGTGCGGCTTGTCGCGGATTCCAGCGACAATGGATTGATTCCGGCCTCTGCCCAGTCTCCGACCTGAGGTACTAAACATCCCAAGGACTCAGCTACAACCTCAGAAGCTTTTTGTCCAGTCGTCACCAGCGTGTCACATTCCGGGATCTGTGCCAAGAGAAGCGGCAGATCTGTTGGGGTAACAATCTCCAGAAAGGCGTCTGACGCATTATCTTTCAGCCGCCGGACTTCGCAGGCGGTATCGTAAAATGCCAGGCGGGCATCAATGCAAAAAGACCGGATTGAATCTTCGTCGAACCGCTTTTCAGGGAGGATGCAGAAATGATCTTTATCCCCAAAATGTATCAGCCCCATTATGCGCCAGAAGTCATTAATCCAGTTGGGGTAATAAAACGGCATGCTCCATCTGCAGGACGGAGGAGGAAAACTCCCCAGAAACAGTATTTTAGCCCCAGGCGGGAGAAAAGGTGGAAATGGATGGTGTTCGCTTTTCATATCGCAAGTGATTCAAAGATAAAAAACTCTCCGGACTATTGACATCGCCTTCTGGCAATAGTATATTTGTATTGCCGGAGCAAGCGTGCCGGAGATTGATATGAAGATGATTTATTTGCTCTCGACCAACCACTTTGAAGACAGCCTGTGGTTTAGGGATGAGGAGGATTTCAAGGTGGCTATGAATTATGTCGCCATCCAGGCTGTCTGCTCACCCGACGTAGCGGTGCTTGCCTTTATCCTGATGTCCAACCATGTACACTTCGTATTATTGGGAACCAGCCAGAATGCAGAGGAGTTTATTGAGAGATTCCGGCATAGGTATTCAATACACATGCGGCGTAAATATGGAATAAAGGAATTCTTGAGAGGGAACCCGGTTGATA
>JAGABI010000002.1 GCA_017614715.1 Bacteroidales bacterium
CCAGGATCAAACTCTTCATTGTATAAATGTTTTGTTATATTTCTGGCTTTGGGATTTCCTCTCTAGAATCTTCGCTTGCTCTTTCTACTGTATGCTACAATAAAAATACTTGCTTGTACTTTTGTCTTCCAATAATTCAATGAACTTACCCCCTCCTTTGCGAAAGGGACTGCAAAGATACACATCTTTTCTTTCCTTCCAAATCTTTTTTTAGAAATATTTTTTAGGAGACTGGACCACCCTGGAACCTGCGGGGACATCTTCTGTAACCCAGATGTTACCACCGATAACAGCATCGTGCCCGATTGTGACTCTTCCGAGAATTGTGGCGTTGGAATACACTATCACATTGTCTTCCAGAACCGGGTGGCGAAGTATCCCTTTGACGGGATTTCCGTCGGCATCGAGAGGGAAACTCTTGGCGCCGAGGGTAACACCCTGATATAGCTTGACATTGTTGCCGAGGATGGCAGTTTCGCCAATCACCACACCCGTACCATGGTCTATTGCGAACGACTCGCCTATTGTGGCGGCCGGATGTATGTCGATACCCGTTTCGCTGTGCGCAAGCTCTGTAATCAGACGCGGAAGCACCGGAACACCCGCCTGATAGAGCAGGTGTGCAATGCGGTAACTGCTGATGGCGCGTATGCCGGGATAACACAGAATCACCTCCGCAACCGTTTCTGCTGCCGGGTCGCCGTTGTATGTGGCACGGACATCCTTGTCCAGCATAGCGCGAAGCGACGGAAGTGCAGCAACAAATCGGGACGCAATCAGATTTTCATCTCCGCTACGGCCGGAAGAGCGGAAGCAAATGGCGATGGTCTTGGCCAGCTCCTGCATCAACAGATGCTGACAATCGTCCATCCACTGATGGCCACCCTCTGCCAGAAGGTCAGGGAACAGCAGCGCCCTGCATCGATCCACTATAGACTGTACGTTCTTATCCAGATGTGCGTTCATATACAAAAGCCGGGCGGAATAACCCGTCCGGCAAATGTACTTCAAATATCGTATACGCAAAACTATTCTTTGGCAAAAAGCTCGGTAGAGAGATATCGCTCACCCGTATCAGGGAGCAAAACGACTATGGTCTTACCAGCGTTCTCCGGCCTGCGGGCAAGGGCCAGGGCGGCTGAGGCAGCGGCCCCGGAAGAGATGCCCACCAGAAGTCCCTCCTGCGCTGCAAGTTCCCTCGAAGCCGCAAACGCATCCTCATTTGTCACGGGCAGAATCTCATCCACAACGCTGCGGTCAAAGTTGGCCGGCACGAATCCGGCACCGATACCCTGTATTTTGTGAGGGCCGGAAGGGTTACCGCTTAATACCGCACTTGTAGCGGGTTCAACAGCGACTATTTTTACCGAAGGCTTGTGCTCTTTGAGCGAGCGGCCAACTCCAGATACCGTTCCGGCAGTACCGGCACCAGCCACAAACACATCGACCTTGCCATCGGTATCGGCCCAAATCTCCTCCCCTGTGGTGCGGTAGTGCGCATCTGGGTTGGCGGGATTATCGAACTGCCCCAGTATGATGCTGCCGGGGATGCTGTCGCGCAACTCTTCTGCCTTGGCAATCGCCCCCTTCATCCCTGCAGAACCGGGGGTGAGTACAAGCTCGGCCCCGCGGGCCTTGAGCAGGTTGCGGCGCTCAACGCTCATAGTTTCCGGCATGGTCAGAATCAGGTGGTAACCGCGTACCGACGCCACAAAGGCCAGCCCTACGCCCGTATTGCCGCTGGTCGGCTCGATGATGGTCGCGCCCGGCTTCAGGAGCCCCTTCTGCTCGGCATCGAGCACCATTGCCAGGGCAACACGGTCCTTGACGCTGCCGGCGGGGTTGAAATACTCCACCTTTGCCAGCAGGTCGGCCTTCAGGTCATATTTTTTTATTATCGAATTCAGTCGCACGAGAGGGGTCTTGCCCACAAGCTCCAATGCAGAGTTGTAAATCTTTGCCATAGTATCACAAATGTAAATAATTATTCAACTGAATCAAGTGCCTGGGATAAATCTGCAATAAGGTCATCTATATGCTCAGTACCGATGGAGAGGCGGATGGTGCTGCGGGAGATGCCCTGGTCTTCCAGTTCGGCATCGGTAAGCTGAGAGTGGGTGGTGGTGGCGGGGTGGATTACCAGAGACTTCACGTCTGCCACATTGGCCAGCAGGGAGAATATCTTCAGGGAGTCGATAAACTGGAAGGCTTCCTTCTGGCCACCCTTTATCTCAAAGGTGAAGATTGAGCCGCCCCCGTTGGGGAAATACCTCTTATATAGCTCATTATCCGGATGCGAAGCGAGAGAAGGATGGTTTACTTTAGCCACTTTGGGATGCTTTGAGAGGAAATCCACCACCTTAAGGGCGTTGTAAACGTGACGCTCTACGCGGAGCGAGAGGGTCTCGAGCCCTTGCAGGAAGATAAATGCGCTCACGGGAGAGAGCGTGGAGCCGGTATCGCGAAGCAGAATGGCGCGGGCGCGGATAATGTAGGCCAAAGGGCCAACGGCATCGGCAAACACAATGCCGTGGTAGCTCTCTTCCGGCTGGGTAAACTGGGGGAACTTACCCGACGCCTTCCAGTCAAACTTGCCGGAATCCACAATAACGCCGCCGATGGTGGTTCCATGACCGCCGATGAACTTGGTAGCGGAGTGCACCACGATATCTGCGCCATGTTCAAAGGGTCGGAGCAGATACGGGGTTGCAAATGTATTGTCCACTATAAGCGGAACGCCCGCCTCGTGGGCTACGCAGGCAGCAGCCTCAATGTCGGTAATATTAGAGTTGGGGTTGCCGAAACTCTCTATGAAAAGCGCCTTGGTGTTGGGCTTGACGGCCTTTGCGAAATTGGCAGGGTCGCTGCCGTCCACAAAAGTAGTTGTGATGCCGTAAGGGACAAGGGTGTGCTGCAGCAGGTCATAAGAACCTCCATATATATTCTTGGAAGCTACGATATGATCTCCCGCGCGCGCGATATTCAATATGGAATATGTGATGGCTGCGGCACCGGAGGCAACTGCAAGGGCGCCAACACCACCTTCAAGGGCTGCAATGCGACGTTCAAAGATATCCTGGGTGGTATTGGTCAGGCGGCTGTATATGTTGCCGGCATCGGCAAGACCAAAGCGGGCGGCTGCATGCTCACAGTTATGGAAAACATAAGATGCAGTCTGATAGATGGGCACTGCGCGTGCGTCGGATGCTGGATCTGCGCTTTCCTGCCCCACGTGGAGCTGAAGGGTCTCGAAATGAAGTTTTGTCTGGCTCATAGTGTTGTATTTTTTATTGTTATTATTCGGTTCGTTTTCTGTTGCAAAGGTCTATTCTACCGCAGCATTTTCCAAGAATATCTTAAAACTTGGTAAATAATATAACTATTTCTTATTTTTGCAGAAGATTCAACTAACAAGACTTCATAATTCACGCTTAGGCAGAATAATCTTCTACGTTATGACTTTAAAGCTTGACACAACCGACATAGCGATACTGCGCGCACTGCAGGAGAACTCGCGCATAACCAACAAAGAACTGGCCGCAAAGGTACACCTCTCACCCTCCCCGGTCTATGAACGGCTCAAGCGGCTGGAGAGCGAAGGGTATATAGAGCGATACACCGCAGTGCTGAATGCAGAGAAACTGAACCTCGGATTCATAGTGTTCTGCAGCGTAAGACTGCAAAAGCTCAACACCGATATAGCCGGCGACTTTGTGGCCAGAATACAGGAAATACCGGAGGTTACCGAGTGCTACAACATATCGGGCGAATATGACTACCTGCTAAAAATTCACGCCCCAGACATGAAGTATTACAACCAGTTCATCCTGAATGTACTGGGCCGTATAGAAAGTCTGGGTTCAATACAAAGCTCGTTTGTAATGAACCCAGTCAAACAAAATTATGGATTGAAAATCTAACTCTACCAGATACTGTTTACAGTGTCGATTACCATGTTGTTGATGGTAGCTGCCCATCCTTCAAAAGTAAACAGACGGCTGTCGCTGTCGCAGTAAAGCTGATCCGACCAGCTGAAGAGGCCATTGTCAATAAAGATCTCGACTCCTGTGCGGTCTATGAAAATCTCGATGGGGAATTCGAGTCCGTATATATCCTCGGTAGAATAGAAGCGATCGTTGAACAGCCCAAAACTGGGATTATACTCAAAGAAGGGCTTATCATTCATCTTAAATGCAGTGTAGCACGCTGCATCCAGCTTCACAGTAGCTTTGATATGGAGACCCTGGTCGGGATCGGTGAACTGGACAAGGGCCTTATTGACATCCTCCACGCTCATCGCCTTATCGGCGGTAAACTTTCTGTCAAGCAGCGTCTTCACCTCCAGGACAGGATTGCTGGCCAGGCGGATACCGTCGCGAGTGGTGCGCAGAGTCAGCTCTGTGGGGAGTTGCATCTGGCTGTTGAAGGCCATGCCGGGATGTGAGATGCGACCCCAGCCAATCTGGATGCAACGGCCGTCGGGGGTATTACTGAATGTCTGGGCAGCGTAGAACGAACCGGCGGTATATTGGTGCCTGCCCGATTCCGGAGTAAACGTCTTGCCGTCGAAATCGCCTATCATATACACACCGGCAGCACCCAGGGTAACCCACTTCACATTATTTTTGTCGCCGTCCACGGGGAGGCAGAAAAGGTCGGGGCACTCGTCAAATCCGGGCAGGTGACTCTGGTAGGTCCATGTCTTGAGGTCGTCGGAGGTGTAGAAAGAGTTGCCGTCGCGTTCAAAGAGCGCCATTACCCAGTGACCGTCTTTGCCGCCGTACCAGAGAAGGCGCGGATCGCGGGTCTCGTGGGAGCGCGCAGCTTCGTGGGAATCGACCACCGGATTGCCCTTATACTTTATAAGTGTGCGGCCATGGTCCAGGCTGTATGCGATATTCTGTTTCTGCCACTCGCCATGGGTAGTGTATGCAAACACCAAAGGCGGGTTCTTCCTGGTGCCGAAACCGCTGGTATTATTCTCATCAACAACACCGGAACCCGAGAACATAGTACCCATCTCGTCGGGGAAAAGCACGTCGTCAAACTCTTCCCAGTGCACCAGGTCGCGGCTCACAGCGTGACCCCAGTGCATATTGCCCCAATGCCTGCTGTATGGGTTATGTTGATAATAGAGGTGATATTCACCATCATAATAAACCATTCCGTTGGGGTCGTTGTTCCAGCCGCGGCGGGTGGTAAAGTGGAACTGCGGACGATATTTCTCCTTATAGATGGTGCTCTGACCCATAATGGTGTCGGCCAGGCACAACTTGTCCAGATCGGCGGCATCACCTTCGTATTTCAACGTGAGGGTCTTGCCCATATACGGAGTCAGATCCTTGAAGACCCAATACATGGGTTCACCAGCTGCAATCCATACATTCACATCAAGTGGCTCCACTCCCTTTGCTGAGAAAGTGAGACTCAGGCTCTCACGGTCATCATTCACCGGAATGTTAAGATAGCGTTTGTCAACCTTGAACTGGCGCTCGCTCTGAGCAAGCAGTGCACTGCTGGCAATCAGCAGGCACAGGAGGGCGAAAATGGTCTTTTTCATAATATTATCTTATATAATTCAGTTTCATTCCAGCCGGCGCGACTCCGGTCAATACACCGCAGCGGACAACCGGCACACCGTTTACAAAGGTATAATTAATTGTCGAAGAAAACTCTGTTTGCGGACTCCAGCCGCAACGGGAGAGCGGTGCCACATCAGAAGGTTTGTGCATATCAAACACAACCAGATCGGCAAAATAGCCCTTGCGGATAAAACCGCGCCTTTCGATGCCGAACAAGCGCGCCGGGGCGTGGCACATCTTTTCTACCACCATCGGCAGCGTAAACACCCCTTCCCTCACCTTCTCCAGCATCATCAGCAGGGAATACTGCACCAGAGGGATGCCGCCGGCCGCCTGTAGATAGCCGCCGGCCTTATCCTGCGGCAGGTGCGGCGCATGGTCGGTAGAGATGGTCTGCAGCACTCCGGACCGTACCCCATCGATAAGCGCTTCGCGGTCTTTAGCACCCTTTATGGCGGGGTTGCATTTAATCTGCGCACCAAAACGGTCGTAATCCTCATCGCAGAAGATGAGATACTGCACGCAGGTCTCGGCGGTAATCTTGTCTGTCCGGTTCATTACCCCTGCGAGATAATCCACCTCCTCCGCGGTGGAGACATGCATTATGTGCAGTCGTGCACCGGTTGCCAGAGCCAGCTCTACCGCTTTACGGGTAGCGGCAATGCATGCGGCGGCGCTGCGGATTGCGGGGTGTGCCGAGAAAGGTATTTCATCGCCATAGCGGGCTTTACATTGTTCCAGATTGGCGGCAATTATTGCATTGTCCTCTGCATGGACGGCAATCATAAGCGGCGAGCGTTCAAACAGACACCTCATAGCGGCCGGATCACTCACGAGAAGATTACCGGTGGAGGACCCCATGAACACTTTTACAGCACACGCTCCAGCCTTACCGGCGGCGGCAACCTCATCTATATTGCTGTCGGTCGCCCCCAGATAGAAGCCGTAATTAGCCAGCGAATCTCGCTCGGCTATCTCCATTTTTGCAGCCAAAGCGGCAGCTGTAACGGCCGGCGGATTGTTGTTTGGCATGTCCAGATAAGACGTCACGCCCCCCGCAACCGCGGCAGCGCTTTCGCTGGCTATGCACCCTTTTTGGGTTGCACCGGGCTCGCGGAAATGTACATGGGTATCTATCACGCCCGGGCAGAGATAACAACCGCCAAGATCAATCACCCCGGCATCAGAAACAGCCCCCTCGCGGGCACAATCGTCAGCCAGGGAGTAATCAAACACATCTGCTATCAAGCCGTCCCTTACAAAAATCCCCCCTTTAAAGGAGAGACCTTCGTTAACTACGACAGCATTCTTCAGCAGATACTGTCCCATATCAGGCCCGTGGTTTTAATTTACGCATCTTGAGATCCATCACGCCCCAGAAAGCCTCGCCAAAAATGCTGCTGCTCATCTTGGATACCCCCTCTGTACGGTCCACGAATATCACCGGAACCTCCACAATCTTGAATCCTAGTTTGTATGCGGTGTACTTCATCTCTATCTGGAAGCCATAGCCTTTCATCTTTACCTTGTCTAAGTCTATGGTCTCAAGCACCTTGCGGCGATAGCACACGAAGCCAGCGGTGGTATCATACACGTTGATGCCAAGAATGAAGCGGACATATTTGGATGCGAAGTACGACATCAGCACCCGCCCCATCGGCCAGTTGACCACGCTGACACCCTTGCAATAGCGCGACCCTATAGCCACATCGCCACCCTCTTTGCAAGCCGCAATAAGGCGGAGAAGGTCATCCGGGTTGTGGGAGAAATCGGCATCCATCTCGGTCATGTAGTCATAACCGTGCTCCAGAGCCCACTTAAAACCGGTGAGATATGCGGTTCCGAGCCCAAGTTTGCCCTGACGCTCCAGAATGAACAAGGAGCCCTCAAACTCACCCATCAGCGACTTTACAATCGATGCGGTGCCGTCGGGGGAGCCGTCATCAATCACAAGCACATGGAAGTCACCCTCAAGGCTGCGGACCTTGCGGATAATCTTCTCTATATTCTCCTTCTCGTTATATGTCGGAATGATGATTAACTTGGACTCTGCGCTCATATCTTACAAAGATATGCAATTATTGTGCAATATTCAAAGCGAGCCCTATCCGGCCGCGGACGGTATCCACACTCACCACCTTGACATCTATCTGCTGCTGTATTTTGAGCGCCGGGCGGCCACGACCGTCCCGGGGCATGCGGGAGATATGCAGCAAGCCGCTCTGCTTGATACCGATATCCACAAAGGCGCCGAAATCGGTGATGTTTGTAACTATGCCGGGAAGTATCATCCCCACCTGCACATCGTCTATGGTGCGGACATCTTCGCTGAAAGAGAACTGCGAAGCCTCGCCACGCGGGTCCCGTCCCGGCTTCTTGAGTTCGGCTATGATATCCTGCAGCGTGGGCAGCCCCACATCGCCCCCCACATAGGCATCGATATCTATCTTGTCACAGAGGGTGCTGTTGCCAACCAGTTCACCGACGCTCACATTCATGTCGGCCGCCATCTTCTCTACCAGGGGGTAACGCTCAGGATGAACGGCAGAGTTGTCCAGCGGGTTGGCTGCGGAGGGGATTCTCATAAAACCTGCACACTGCTCATAGGCCCTGGCACCGAGGCGCTTCACCTGCAGCAGGTCGCTGCGGGAGGCAAAGTCGCCGTTTGCGGTACGGTACTCTACAATGTTGCCCGCAAGAGCCGCGCCTATGCCGGAGACATACTGCAACAGATATACGCTGGCTGTATTGAGATTCACACCGACGGAGTTAACGCAACTCTCAACGGTGTTATCCAACTCCTCTTTGAGCAGCGCCTGGTCCACATCGTGCTGATACTGACCCACCCCTATCGACTTAGGGTCAATCTTAACCAGCTCCGAGAGGGGGTCCAGCAGACGGCGGCCGATGGATACAGCGCCACGCACGGTGACGTCATATTCCGGGAACTCTTCGCGGGCGATTTCTGATGCAGAATATACAGAGGCACCGTCTTCGCTGACCGAATAGACACGGATACTTTCCGGCAATGCCAGCTTGTTTATGAAACTCTCCGTTTCGCGGCCTGCGGTGCCGTTGCCGATGGCAATCACCTCAACGGCATATTTATCCACCATATCGGTTATCTTCTTCATGGCGGAGATCCGCTCGTTCACCGGCGGATGGGGGTATATGGTATCGTTGTGCAGCAGGTTGCCCTGGGCGTCCAGACAGACCACCTTACATCCGGTACGGAAACCCGGGTCTATGGCCATAACCCGTTTCTGCCCCACTGGCGGGGCGAGCAGCAACTGCCGCAGGTTCTCGCCAAAAACCTTGATGGAACTGATGTCGGCCTTCTCCTTGGCAATCTTGAGCACCTCGTTCTCAATAGAGGGGTGCAGCAGACGCTTGAAACTGTCTGCCATTGCGTCGCAAAGTATATTGTAAAGCTCTCGCGAAGCCGCCCTGCCGCCGCCGAGCACTATCCTGGAGATGCGCTCCAGGTTGCGGTCGGCATCCACATCCACCTTGACCGTCAGCATCCCCTCCGATGCGCCGCGGAGGATTGCAAGCAGGCGGTGCGGAGCAATCCTGGATAAGGGCTCGCGATGGTCAAACCAGCTGCGGTAGTTGTCGCTCTCCTCCGTTTTCTGCGCCCCTTCGCGTGACTGCTTTGAGACCACAGTACCCCATTTAAGGTAACTGGAGCGGAGCATGCTGCGCACCTCGACATTTTCACTGATACGCTCTGCAATGATGTCATTTGCACCGGCAATAGCCGCGTCTGCGTCAGGCACATCGGCGTTAATATACTTGCGCGCAAGATCGCGTGGCGAGGCCGCCTTGAGCGACATAAAGGCATCGGCAAGCGGCTCCAGACCGCGCTCTTTCGCAACCGAAGCACGGGTGCGCTTCTTGGGGCGGTACGGCAGGTAGATATCCTCCAGCGAGGTGGAATCCACCTCGGCCTCTATCCGGCCGCGAAGTTCATCGGTGAGGGCGCCCTGCTCCTCTATCGACTTGAGAATCGCCGCTTTGCGCTTGTCAAGGTCGGTAAAATACTGGAAGTAGTGTTTGATCTGCCCCACCTGAACCTCGTCCAGGCCGCCGGTACGCTCCTTGCGGTAGCGGCTTATGAAGGGGATGGTCGCCCCCTCTTCCAGAAGTTCCACACAGTGGAGCGCCTGCCAGAGGTTGATACCCAGCTGAGAGCTGATATGCTTGATATATAGGTCAGTCATGCGAAACCTGATGTAATTGATCGCGGTATGGAGAGAGGATTTTGGATTTGGACACAAACCCCACATAACGCCCCTCCGGGTCGGTGACGGGGAGATTCCACGCTCCGGTACGCTCAAAGGCATCCATCACGCTCTCCATACGCTCCTCCACGGAGAGTATGGCGGGGGCATCCTTCACAAGGTCATAGATATGGACGGAATCGTACAGTGACTCATTGAACATCTTCTGCCGCACGTCATCAATCATTACGAGGCCGCGGAAAAGCCCGTCGTCGTCGAGCACCGGCACTATGTTGCGATTGCTGGTGGCGATGATCTTTACCAAGTCGCCAAGGGTGTTGTCAAGCCCGATGGGTTTGAAGTCGGTCTCTATGAAATCCACGGTGCGCAGCAGCGTTAACACCGCCTTGTCGCTGTCGTGGGTAAGCAAATCACCCTGCTGGGCAATCCGCTTGGAATAAATGGAGTACTGCTCAAAAAGGCGGATTGTGGCAAACGAGATGGCTGAAGTCAACATCAGCGGGAACATCAGCGCATAGCCACCGGACATCTCAGCTATCAGGAAGATGGCTGTCAGGGGAGCCTGCATGACGCCGGCCATCAGTCCGGCCATTCCCACCAGGGTGAAATTGGCCATCGGGAGTTGGGCGATGCCCAGATTGCCCACCAGCTTAGCCAGCACAAAGCCGGTCACCGCCCCTGTGAACATTGTGGGGCCAAAGGTACCGCCCACCCCGCCGCCGGCGTTGGTGAAGGCGGTTGCATACACCTTGGTGAACATTACCGCCGCAAAGAAGAGCAGCAGCGTCCACTTGCCGGACATTATCCTCTCCGGCAGCGCCCCCGTAACAAGGTCGGGCAACTCTCCGTCCAGCATCGCCGCCAGGGCGTCGAAACCCTCGCCGTAAAGGGGCGGGAACAGGAATATCAGGATTCCCAGCAGCACCGCACAGAATATCCATTTGAGATAGGGGTTGCGCATCTTTCCCAACTTGTCCTCCACCCTGAGCGTGGTGCGTAGGAAATAGAGCGACATCATGCCGCAGACCAGACCCAGCAAAACATAAAAGGGGATATTGGAAAGGGCAAAGGGGACAATGCTGCTGGAGAATGTCACCGTATCCCCCATCAGCAGATAGGTTACCATTGTTGCCGACACAGAAGAGAAGAGCAGCGGCAAGATGGAGGTCATGGAGATATTGAACATCAAAATCTCCAGGGTAAAAAGCACCCCGGCAATGGGGGCCTTGAAGATACCGGCAAGGGCCCCTGCGGCCCCGCATCCAAGCAGGATGGTGATTTGGCGGTATGGAAGATGGAGCACGCGGGCAATATTGCTGCCAATGGCGGCACCGGTATAGACTATAGGGGCCTCTGCGCCGACGCTGCCGCCAAGTCCGATGGTTATGGAGCTGGCCACCAGGGAGCTGAAGGTATTGTGCGGGCGGATATGGGCCTCGTTGCGGGAGATTGCCTTGAGCACCCGGGTCACTCCGTGTCCTATCTTGTCCCTGACAACATAGCGCACAAAGAGCAAAGAGAGCAGCATACCCACGCCGGGAGTAACCAGATAAGCCCAGTGGTAGGGACCGACCGACACCACCCCCGTCACAAAACGGTGCAGTAAACCTATGGACTGTTTGAGGATTACGGCGGCGAGGCCGCTCAACAACCCGGTCACTACGGCCAATATCCAAAGCAAAGTGCGCTCAGACATATGTTTGAGCGCATTCCGTAATCTGGCCGCAAGGCGGCTGGGATATGTTTTAATCTTCTTCGTCGGATTCTTCTTCCGTATGAGTATTGAAGTCGTTGTCGTTGCCGGGGAGAACTTCGCCGTCGGAATCCACCCCGCCATCGTCGGAATGGTCTTCAAACAGCTCTTTCTCTACATCCTCGGCATCGTCGGTGACAACTTTGATTTTTACCATATACAATACATCCTCCTGGGTCTCTTCATCCTCCGGCTCCGGCTTGAACTTGACAGCGTAGAAGCAGGGCCTGTTGGGAATTTCAACCTTCATAATGTCACCCATATAGTCTGCATAACCGTGAGGATACTTCTTGTCGAAAGCATCCTTGAGATCCTGCGACATATTGTCGTAGCTTATGATGATTCTTTTCTTTGAAGGAGTAGCTGCCATTGTCAATTCTATTTGTTTCTCTTCACAATATTAGAAAAAACTATTTGAAAAAGTATAATTTTTGTTTGCGTTTTTTTTCAATATCGCGCTCCACAAACACCGGCTTAAGGGTCCTGGGATCCATACCTGAATAGAACATCACGCTGGAAACTGTCATCGGGGTGGGCGTAAAGTCCTGAACCTGCTCCATATAGAGACCCTTTAGCGATTTATTCTGCGAGAGGGCAGCCATATCGCGCATCCCGCACCCCGGATGACCGGAAATAAAATAGGGTACAAGTTGATATTTGAGTCTCTCTCGGCGGGTTATCTCATCGAACCGGGCGCGGAGAACCTCAAACAGCCTGAACGATGGCTTGCCCATCACGGCAAGGACATTGTCCTGCGTATGTTCCGGCGCCACCTTGAGCCGTCCGGAGGTATGGTTCACAATCAGCTCTCGAAGATAACGCTCGCAGGTGGCGTCAAAACATCCGTCCGGACCAAGGAAAAGGTCGTACCGGATGCCGCTCCCGACGTAGGCGTTACGGATACCGGGGGTGGCGGCTATCGCGTCATAAAGCTCCAGCAAGGGGGAGTGGTCATTGTCCAGGTTCTTGCACATGCGCGGGAACAGGCATGACTGGCGCGAGCACTTCGCGCACATCTCCTTGTTGCGCCCGCCCATCTTGTACATATTGGCAGTGGGGGCGCCCAGATCCGAGATATTCCCCTTGAAATCGGGCAGGTTGTTAAGCTGCGCAGCTTCGCGAACTATTGATTCCTTAGAGCGCGACTGTATGAATTTTCCCTGATGGGCGGCAATTGTGCAGAAGTTGCATCCCCCGAAACACCCACGGTGGGTCGTTATGGAGAACTTTATCATGTCGTAGGCCGGTATCCGCTTCCCCTTGTAGCGCGGATGCGGCAGCTTGGTGAAGGGCAAGGCATAAACCTCGTCCATCTCCGCTTCCGTTGCCGGCGGGTATGGCGGGTTGATGCAGACAAACTTATCTGCCACCTGCTCTACCAGTGTCTCTGCATGGAGGCGGTTTGCCTCCCGCTCAATAATATTGAAATTCTGCGCGAATGCGAGTTTGTTGCGCTGGCAGCTCTCAAACGAATGGAGGTCAAAATAGTCGCCGTCCGGGGCCTGGTCTGCAACATAGCCTATCTGCGGAATGCGGCGCAACTCATCCTCAGAAGCACCCGCCGCTATTGCATCGGCCAGAGCCAGGTTGGGCCTCTCCCCCATCCCATACACCAGATAATCTGCCTTGCTGTCAATCAAGATGGACGGCTTGAGGCAATCCTGCCAATAGTCGTAATGGGTCAGCCGGCGCAGCGAAGCCTCAATACCACCAATGACCACCGGCACGTCCGGGAAAAGTTTCTTAAGGATATTTGTATAGACTGTCACCGCATAGTCGGGACGATAGCCGGCACGACCCTCAGGGGTGTATGCATCGTTGCTGCGGAGACGCTTGCTGGCGGTGTAATGATTCACCATGGAATCCATGGCGCCGGACGAGACTCCAAAATAGAGGCGGGGCCGCCCCAGTTTGCGGAAATCACGCAGGTCGTCGCGCCAGTTGGGCTGCGGAATCACCGCCACCCGGTAGCCGTGCGACTCCAGTACGCGGGCAATCACTGCGGTACCGAACGAGGGATGGTCTACATAAGCATCGCCCGTAAAGAGGATAATGTCTGCCTGGTCCCAGCCCAGGGCATCCATCTCCTTCTTGCTTGTCGGTATCGAAAAACCCGTCATATCTCTCGCAACAGAAGCAGGTTACATCCTTTCCGGCAGTTGGATTCCGAGGATATCCATAGCCTTGACAAGCACCCTGGCGATGGTGGCGATCAGCATTAGGCGCTGCGAACGCACCTTCTCGTCGCTCTCCTTGAGGATGCTTACATCGTGATAATACTGATTGAACTCCTTTGCCAGATTGTATGCATAGTTGGCTACCAGCGCGGGAGAGTGAGCAGCTGCGGCCTCCTTGATCTTGTCCGGGAAGCCGGCCATGATTTTTACCAGCTCTATCTC
>JAGABI010000003.1 GCA_017614715.1 Bacteroidales bacterium
CCTAACCAGGTGCGCTACCAACTGCGCCACATCCAGGGATTTGCGGAGAGAGCGAGATTCGAACTCGCGATACCCTTTGGGGGTACACACGCTTTCCAGGCGTGCCTCTTCAGCCACTCGAGCATCTCTCCCCCGAAAAGGACTGCAAATATAAACAAATATTTGGAAAGTGAAACTTTTTTATGCCAAATGCTGCAAAACATCTATAAGCAGATTCCAGAATTTGTCTACAGTAGCCAGCTCTAGCCGCTCGTCGGGTGAATGGACACCCAGAATGGTGGGACCAAAGGAGATCATGTCCAGGTCGGGATATTTGCCCTGGAACAGGCCGCACTCCAGTCCGGCGTGGATTGCGCGCACTATGGGGTCTTCTCCAAAGAGGCGTTTGTAGCTATCAACAGTGGTCTTGAGCACGGGCGATTTCATGTCGGGCTTCCAGCCGGGATATTCGCCCTCGTGGGTGACATCGGCGCCGGCCAGGGCAAAGCATGCTTCAAAGCGGTCGGCAGCCCATTTGCGGGCGGAGTTGATGGCGCTACGCTGGCTGCTGCCCACGCGGATGGTGTTCTCCGGCAGCATCTTGACGGATGCGAGGTTGGAGGATGTCTCCACCAGGCCCGGGACTTCGGCGCTCATGGCAAGCACGCCGTGGGGGGCGCTGTTGAGGGCGGCAATCAGGCAATGTGCAGTTTTGGTATCGATGGTTTCGCCTTTCCATGTTACGGGTTCTGCTTCGAATTTCAAGCCGGGATCGGTGCTGGCGAACTCGATGGCGATTGCCTCGGCCATTCGGTTGAAAATGCCGATTATATCGTCTTCGCAGTCGGGGTCAAAAGCAATAGTGGCGCTGGCTTCGCGGGCGATGGCGTTGCGTTTATTGCCGCCGTCTATGGTGCACAGCTCTATATCGTAATCAAGGGCAACATAGAGGAAACGTGCGAGCAGTTGAACTGCGTTTGCGCGCCCCTTGTTGATGTCGTCGCCGCTATGTCCGCCGACGCCGCCGGAGATTGTGAACCGGGTGGCGATATACCCTTCCGGCACAGGGGAGGGGGTATAGGAGAAATTTGCAGTGGTGTCGATGCCTCCGGCGCAGCCGATAAACAGCTGGCCCCAGTCTTCTGAATCGAGATTGATGAGTATCTTGCCGGTGAAGAAATCGTCGCTCATGGCAAATGCACCGTCCAGGCCGGTCTCTTCAGAAACTGTGAACAGGCACTCGATCTTGCCCAGCTTGAGGTCGGGATTGTCGAGGATGGCCAACTCGGAAGCTATGCCGATGCCGTCGTCCGCACCCAGGGTGGTGCCGCGCGCCTTCATCCATCCATCCTCAATATAGGCATTAATGGCATCTTTGGCAAAGTCATGCTTCACTCCGCCGTTTTTCTCGCATACCATATCCTGATGGCTCTGAAGTACAACCGTCGGCCAGTCTTCGCAACCTTTGGCCGCCGGCTTTGTGATGAGCACGTTGCCGATGGCGTCACGCTTTGTTTCGAGTCCGCGGCTGCGGCCAAATTCCAGCAGGAATTCAATTATGTGTTCTTCGTGTCCGGATTCGCGCGGAATACGCAGGATATCCCGGAAAAAAGGCATTATTTTTCCCTCGTTCATGGTCGTATAAGTTATTTGTTTATTGGCAAAGGATGCGCTTGAGGTCGCTTATGTACTTCTTGAAAGTACGCTCGGTGTCAATCAGATCGCTGACGGTGTTGTATGAGTGGAGCACCGTGGCATGGTCGCGACCGCCAATCTGGCTGCCGATGTATGAGAGCGACGTGTTGGTGAGGGTGCGGCTCAGATACATTGCAATCTGGCGCGCCTGGGCCACCTCGCGCTTGCGGCTCTTGCTGGCAATCTGTTCCGGGGCAATCTTGAAGTAGTCACAGACAACCTTGGAAATCCTGGCCACCGTGATCTCGTTCTGGGGAGTCTGCACGATTTTCTCTATGAGGTCGTGGGCAAGCTCCATGGTAATCTCTTTCTTTGTGAAAGTGGCCTGCGCAATCAGGGTTACGATAGTCCCCTCCAGCTCGCGAATGTTACCCTTTACATTCTCAGCGATATACTCCAGAATTTCTTCAGGAACCTCTACGCCGCCGCGGAGGCATTTTGACTTGAGGATGGCCAGTTTGGTGGCATAATCGGGCATGGTGAGCTCTACCGACAGGCCCCATTTGAAACGGGAGAGGAGGCGCTGGTCAAGGCCCGACAGCTCTACCGGCGGTTTGTCTGAGGTGAGGATGAGTTGCTTCTGCAGCTGGTGCAGGTAGTTGAAAATCTGGAACAGCGCATTCTGAGAACCCTTCTTGTCCGCAAACTCGTGGACGTCATCCACTATGAGCAGGTCGATTGCCTGGTAGAAGCGCAAAAAATCTGTGATCTGATGATTAACGCCAACGGTGTCCATATACTGCGCAACAAAGGTGTTGGCATTTACGTACAGGACAATCTTGTCGGGGAACATATCCTTTGTGGCGATGCCGATGGCCTGCGCCAGATGGGTCTTGCCCAGACCGGGACCTCCGTAAATAAAAAGAGGATTGAAGGCATTCTTCCCGGGATTGTTGGAAATGCTCATGCCGGCGGAATAGCCAAGGCGGTTGCACTCTCCCACGACAAAGTTCTCGAAGTCGTAGTTGGAGTTCAGGTGGGAATCTATCTTGACCTTCTGGATGCCCGGAATTGCATATGCACTGCCATTGTAGCGCTGGGCGTCGCCATTGAGCACAACCGCACGGTTCTCCGGGGTTTCGCGACTGCTCTCCAGAGTGCGGACATAACTGTTGCCAACCACCCGGACGCTGTATATAAGGCGGAATCCGTTGCCGATTACACGGGTAAGGACCTTGAGCAGCAAATCGTTGTAATGACTCTCAATGTGTTCCCGGACATAGTGTGAGGGGACCTCAAGTGTGAGGGTACGGCCAACCAGGCTCTTGGCCCTTATGGGGGCGAACCAGGTCTTGTATCCCTCCTCAGTGGTGTTGTCCTTAATTATGGCAAGGCACTCTTCCCACACCTTTATGTAATCCGGTTTTGTCATCAGGTTTTTTGCTACAACAAAACTGGTTGAAAAAAAGATAAATAAAAAATGGATTTTTGCTTGCAAAATTCAAATTCTCTATAAGTGCTTGATATCCAAATTGAAAATTTTCCGCGCCCATAATTATTTGTGGAGCAGCACTTTATAAAAAACTTATTTGTCTATCGGTTTGATTCTGCGAGCCTTATCTTTTTGTAAAGAAAATTTATTTTTTTCTGATTTCAGAATTTTCTATCTTGACCACGAAACACCCCGGAAAATCGGCGGCCATTTTTAGTGCCGCAGCGGCGGCTTCTTCTTCCGTTTTGAAGGTCCCCGCGGTGTACTTGAACACCTTCCCGGCGTTGAACTTGCGAATCTCCTTCGCCCCCTTGAAAACAGGGTCGTCCGGCTTCAGGCTCTTTGATATCGCAAAGACCTGGACGGCGAAATAAACATCTTGTGCGTCGGAAGAGGTTACGGGTGGTTCCGGTGCCTCTGCAGGTTCGGTCACGGGGCGCCCGGGTTCGTCAGGAACGATATCGGGAGTCTTTTCATCTTCTACGTCACCGCTTAGCTCATACTGTTCCTTGAACTTTTTAAATGCGTTGAAAAGTTCCCCGGCAATCTGCCGCCGCTTGTCTTTTGACGCCAGTGCCGACATGTCCTGAGGGTTGGAGATGAACCCCACCTCCACCAGTACGGAGGGCATGGTACTGCGCCAGAGCACCACCAGGGCGCCCTGCTTGATGCCCCTGTTCTTAATCACGGGGCCGCCCTTCATCGAGTTCTGGCAGAGCTCGGCAAAAATCAGGCTCTGCTCGAAGTGGGCGTTCTGCATCAGGTTGAACATTATGTAACTCTCGCTGTCGTTGGGGTCAAAGCCCTGGTACCTTGCGGTATAGTCGTCCTCCAGCAAAATCACGGAATTCTCCCGCTTGCAGACCTCCATATTGGCGGCGTTGTGGTCCATTCCCATCACATAGGTCTCAAATCCGGAGGGGGCTGTGCTTGATACAGAGTTGCAGTGGATGGAGATAAAGAGGTCGGCGTGGTTCTTGTTGGCGATGTCGGCCCGCTCGTAAAGGGGGATAAAAACATCTTTGTCGCGGGTGTAAATCACCTTTACGTCAGGGTAGGCCTTTTTTATCTTGTCTCCCAGCATCAGTGCCAGGTCCAGCACCACGTTCTTTTCGTAGAGTTTGCGGTCTTTGGATATCGCCCCCGGGTCGTGCCCGCCGTGACCTGCGTCAATAACCACTTTCCTCAGTTTCAGCCCTTCTTCAGGGGTGGAGGCAGCGGCGCAAAAAACAGCGCAAACGGCAACTAAAACCGCTGCAAGAAACCTTCTGGAGAACGAAATCGGCATATAAGTTGTAAAACGTTCTTAAAATCTGTATTTTTGCACTTTTGCAAAGATAGATAAAATAATCGAGTTTTAAGGCCTGGCGTGCGTCGCTTCAAATACATATTGGTGCTACTGATAATATTGTGCCGGAGTGTAGTCTCCGTCGCCCAGGTTATTGATAAGCGCGGCCTTGTACCGGTCAGGCAGGAGCCGCAACCAGAAGCCGCAGTGCGCAATAATGTGGAAGACAAAGAGCCGGTGCTGCAGGAAGATGTTCCGCCACTGCCGGCATCTGACTCGCTGGATCTTTCCGCTCCCGATTCTCTGTTGCTCGCTGCCTCCGATTCTACACTGGCTGCCCAGGATTCTGCCGCCAAACTCACCGTGCGCCCCAAGAGCGCCCTTGAGCGGCCTGCCTTCTCTGCTGCCAAAGACTCTGTCATAGAGGATTTTACCGGAGGACGTCGGGTAATTTATTACTATGGCGATGTCTCTGTGAAATATGGAAAGACCGAGATCACGGCCAACTACATGGCCTACGATCTGGACAACAATATAGTGTACGCACGCGGGACAAAAGACTACGATAACAACTGGGTGGGGCAGCCGGTGCTCAAAGACGGCAAGACGGAGTACAAGATGGAGGAGATATACTACAGCTTTGACACCCGTAAGGCCCGCATCAAGAATATGGTGACGAACCAGCAGGACGGAGAGTTGCGTGGAGAGCGGCTCAAGATGCTGGAAGACCAGTCGGTGAACATTGCCGGCGGTAAATACACAGTCTGCAACGCGGAGCACCCGCACTACTACTTGCAGATGACAGCGGCAAAGATCATTACCAAGCCCAGCCAGCACACCGTTTTCGGACCTGCTTACCTTGTGGTGGAGGACGTCCCCCTGCCGCTGGCGCTGCCCTTCGGTTTTGTGCCCGATATGCCCGACAGGGCCAGCGGTATCATGATGCCGACCTACGGAGAGGAGAATGCCCGCGGCCTGTATCTGCGCGACCTCGGATATTATATAGTGGTAAACGACCACCTGGACATTTCGCTTACCGGCGACATATACAGTTACGGCTCATGGGCGTTGGAGCTCACCTCCCGCTATAAGAAGCGCTATGCCTATTCCGGCGACCTGAACGTGACCTATTCTGTGGATAAGACTGGTGAGAAGGGGACCAGCAGCTACAACGAATCCAAAAACTTTGGCGTGAAATGGTCGCATGCACAGGATTCCAAGGCCCGTCCCGGAACCACCTTCCGTGCGTCTGTGAACTTCTCCAGCCCGTCCAACAACCGCTACAACTCAACCAGCGTGTCGGAGGCGGTACAGAGCCAGACCTCTTCTTCGATCTCGTATTCCAAGACGCTCTCTTTCGGAAGCATCTCCGTGAATATGCTTCACAGCCAGAATACGAAAGACTCCTCTTACGTTTTCACGCTCCCTAACCTGACATTCAACGTGAACCGCTTCTTCCCTTTCAAGCGCAAGGTACGGTCGGGTAAGGAGCGCTTCTACGAGCAGATATCCTTCAGTTACAGCACCTCGTTCCAGAACAAGATAAACTTCAAGGCGAGCGAGTTCATGCAGGAGGGGTTTGCAGACAAGTTCAACAATGGCATGTCGCACAAGGTTACCATCGGCCTGCCGTCGTTCACCCTTCTGAAATACTTCAATTTCTCTCCCGGTGTAAGCTATGGTGCCAATATGTACTTCCGCAAGACCACCCAGTTCTACAATCAGGAAACAGAGAAAGTTGAGTCTGTAATGTCCGGCCAGTTCTCAACCCTGGGTTTCACGCAGAACTATTCTGCGTCCATCTCCATGAGTACCCGCATCTACGGTTTGTTCCAGTTCAACCCCAAGGGGACGTTGCAGGCAATCAGGCACATGATAACCCCCTCGTTCAGCCTCTCGTATCATCCTGAACTGGGCACCGCTGCCAACGGATGGCGCACGCTTACATATTTGAACAGCAAGGGTGAGGAGGTGACCAAGGAATACAACATCTACGCCGGCCAGATGAACAGCCCGCCCGGCAAGGGCAAGAGCGGCTCTTTGAGCTTTTCATTCGGAAACAACCTGGAAGCCAAGGTGAAAGACCTTAAAGATACCACAGGTGTGGGCACCAAAAAGATTAAACTGATTGACCAGTTGAGCGTAGGTGGTTCCTACAACTTCATGGCCGATTCGCTGCGTTTGTCCACCATCTCCATCTCCGGTAGTACCACCGTGTTTGGCAAGGTCGGCATCAACGGCAACCTCACGCTCGATCCGTATGACGTAAACGAGCGTGGTGTCAGGTGCAACAAGTTCCTCATTGCCACCCGTCACCGCCTGGCTCGCGTCACCAACGCCTCGGCGTCTTTATCATATTCGCTGAACGGGAAGGGGAGTATAGACGGCAACGACGGGCGGCGCGACCCCTCCGGAATCCAGCCGAGTCACGATGATTACTACCGCGTATATTATCACCCGATCACGGGCGAATATATCCCGGGCGGCTGGGTATATTATATGAACCCGGAGGTGCCTTGGAGCTTGAGTTTCAGCATGAACCTCGCATATACCGGCTCCTACAGCTATACTAACAATCAGCTGCAGAAGGTGGACAAGTTTACCCGGACCGCCACCATGAGCGGCCAGATACGCATCACCAAGGCGCTGAACGTTTCCCTGAACACTGGCTTTGACCTGAGTTCCATGACAATGACCACGTCCCAGTTGAGTGCTACATACGACCTGCACTGCTTCAATATGAGCGTCTCATGGGTGCCCAGCGGCAAGTGGCAGAGCTGGGGCTTCCGCATTGCGGCCAATGCATCCACCCTGAGCAGCCTGCTCAAGTACGACAAGTCCAGCAGCTTCTGGGATAAATAATTTGAAAAACAGACAGACATGAAAAACATAATCGCCCCTTCAGTTCTTTCTGCCGACTTTGGCAACCTTGCACGTGATATCGAGATGTTGAATGAATCGGATTGCTCATGGGTCCATCTGGATGTGATGGACGGAGTGTTCGTCCCCAATATCTCTTTCGGCATGCCGGTGGTAAAGCACATTGCAGCGCATAGCAAGAAGCCGCTGGATGCCCATCTGATGATTGTGAATCCCGACAATTATATCTCCAGCTTTGCAGATCTGGGCGTGACCTATCTTACAGTTCACCTGGAGGCTTGCACGCATCTGGAGAGGACTATCTCAGCCATCCACGCGGCTGGCATGAAGGCTGGCGTGGCCATCAATCCGCATACCAACGTTTGTCTGCTTGAAGATGTTTTGGGCGAACTTGATCTCGCACTGGTGATGTCTGTGAATCCCGGTTTCGGTGGGCAGAAGTTCATCCCCCGTTCTGTGGATAAGGTGCGCAAGTTGCGTCAGATGATAGATGCTTCCGGCAGCAAGTGCCTGATAGAGATTGATGGCGGCATCAGCGAGGAGAACGTGGCTATGCTTGCCGCAACCGGTGTGGATGCTTTTGTGGCGGGCAGTTCTGTGTTTGGTTCTCCCGATCCGCTCAAGACAATCTCCTTTATGGCAAACGCCTAGTAGATTATCTCTTTAAAGGCGAAATATCTGAAATATCCGTCGGCCGTCTTTACCTCAAGGCGGCCGTCTTGCAATACCCCCGTGATAACTCCATTGAACCTGTTGCCGCTGGCGGCGTCGGTGAACAGGTGAGGGGTGTCCTTTAGATACAGGCGGCGCAAATAATCCGGGGCGGTTTTGTCCCCGATCGCATCATATTCAGCCAGTATTTCATCAAGGACATAGGGCAGCTCACTCTCTATAACATAAGTGTTATTTGTGATGATTTTCAGCGATGTAGGATTTGGTACCCAATCTGGAAATTCAACTTGGTTGAGGTTTATCCCGATGCCGGCCACCGAGTCTTTCAAGAGGGTACCGGAAACGGTGTTGGAGATCAGAATCCCGCATATCTTGCGGTCACCAACGTAGATGTCGTTGGGCCATTTTATGGAGGCTTCCACCCCTTTGGCGGCCAGATAGCGGCAGATGCCGAGTGACACCGCCTGACAGACTGCAAACTGGTTGCGGGCTTCGATGTTGCGGTGTTTCAGATATATCGAGAACGTAAGATTCTCCCCGTTGGCGCTGCACCACGTGTTACCTTTCTGTCCACGTCCGGCGGTCTGGAAACGGGCGGCCCAAACCTCTCTGTCTGTCAGCTGGTTTTTTGCAATTTCCATCCCCGAAAATGTGGATTCGATTGTGTTATGCCATTTAATTTTCATAAATTCGCAGATTAAACGCCATCGGCGAAATTAGTGCATATTTTATGATTGACGAAACGCAGAAAAAAGAAATCGGAGTAATTGCCGCGGCTATGTTGGACAAGAAGGCCAAAGGAGTGGTCTCCATGGACCTTACAAATATCGGAACAGCCATAACGGACAGTTTTGTGATATGCAATGCAGACAGCACCACCCAGGTTGCAGCTATCTGCGACAATGTGGTGGAGCAGATGTGGCTGCAGTGCCGCCGCGACCCCATCAGGGCGCAGGGCAGGGAGAATGCCTTCTGGATAATCCTGGACTACGGTGATACCGTGGTGCATATTTTCCAGAGCGAATACCGCGATTTCTACCGCCTGGAAGATCTCTGGGCAGATGCAGAAAAAACTAACTATGGAGAAGATGAGTAACAACGATAACAACGAAAAGAACAACAACCGCCTGGGCAATATGTTCGGTATGGGCAAGGGTGCACCCGATGGCAAGGGCGGCAACCAACTGCGTCGTCCCCGCTGGCCGGTACTTTTGATATACGCATTGATAATCGGCGGCCTGGTGGCGCTTTGGAGCACCAGCGGCGGTACAAACCCCGTGAAAAAAGAGTGGTTTGAGGTGCGTGACGACATACTCCCCACCGGGAGCGTGCAGAAGGTGGTATACATCCGCAATTCAAACCGGGGCGAGGTATATATCAAGAGCAGCGGTGCAGAGCGATACAAGAACTATTTCCCTGAGGGGGCGCAGCCCAAGAAAGGGCCGTTTTTCTACTTTCTGGTTTCAGATACTTTCAATGCAGAGAGCGAGTTTGATGCAATCCTGCAGCAGATGCCGGAGCTGGACCGCTTTGATGTGGTGATAGAGGAGCGCACCAGCGGCTGGGCCAACATAATGGACTGGATCTGGATAATCCTGATGATTTTCTTCTTTGTGATGCTGTTTATCCTCCCCATGCGCAATATGGGTGGAGGCGGAATAGGCGGAGGCATCTTCAATGTGGGCAAATCGCAGGCAAAGCTCTTTGAGAATGACAAGAAAGACCAGGACAAGGTCACATTCAAGGATGTGGCGGGGCTTGAAGAGGCCAAAGTGGAGGTGATGGAGATTGTGGACTTTTTGAAGAATCCCAAGAAATACACCACGCTGGGCGGTAAGATTCCCAAAGGCGCCCTTCTGGTGGGCCCTCCGGGCACAGGCAAGACCTTGCTGGCAAAGGCTGTGGCGGGAGAGGCCAACGTACCGTTCTTCTCCATTTCGGGTTCCGATTTTGTGGAGATGTTTGTGGGTGTGGGAGCATCGCGTGTCCGCGACCTGTTCCGTCAGGCAAAGGAGAAGGCACCCTGCATAGTTTTCATTGATGAGATAGATGCGGTGGGCCGTTCCCGCAGCAAGAATATCGGCTTCTCCTCTAACGATGAGCGGGAGAATACCCTTAACCAACTCCTCACGGAGATGGACGGATTCGGCAGCAACTCGGGTGTGATAGTGCTGGCGGCGACCAACCGTGCCGACGTGCTGGACAGCGCCCTGATGCGTGCCGGCCGCTTTGACCGTCAGATCCATGTGGACCTGCCGGAACTCAAAGAGCGTCTGGAGATATTCAAGGTACACCTGCGTAAGATCAAGCTCACCCCTGGCTTCGATATAAACTTCCTGGCAAAGCAGACCCCTGGTTTCTCGGGTGCCGATATTGCAAATGTCTGCAACGAGGCTGCCCTTATCGCAGCGCGCCATAACAAGGCGTTTGTGGACAAGCAGGACTTCCTGGATGCGATTGACCGCATAGTTGGCGGTCTGGAGCGCAAGAGCAAGATAATCTCTGCAGAAGAAAAGCGTACCATTGCCCACCACGAGGCTGGTCACGCCACAGTCAGCTGGATATTGCCGCACGCCAATCCTCTGCTCAAACTTACCATTATCCCGCGCGGACAGGCGCTGGGCGCAGCATGGTACCTGCCGGAAGAGCGCCAGCTCACCACGCGCGGACAACTGCTGGACGAGATGGCGGCTACTATCGGAGGCCGCGTAGCTGAGCAGATGGTCAACGGTGATATCTCCACCGGCGCCCTCAACGATCTGGAGAAGCTCACCCGTCAGGCAAACGCAATGGTGACATACTTTGGCATGAGTGACAGCATCGGCAACGTATCTTATTACGATTCCACCGGCCGCAATGAAATGGGGCTTACCAAACCATACAGCGAAAAGACTGCAGAAGAGATTGACAAAGAGGTCAAGCGGTTGATAGACCAGGCTCACGCCACTGCAACCCGGGTGCTCGAAGAGCATCGGGAAGGGTTTGAACAACTGGCGGCTCTCCTTCTTGAGCGTGAGGTTATTTTCTCTGAGGATGTAGAGCGTATACTCGGCCCCCGCCCGGGCGGCGTCAATCCCAATGCCATGTTAGACGAGCCCCAGACACCTTCCGTTGCGGATTCTCCAGTAGAGCCAAAGCCGATTGCGGAAGAGGCTTCGCCAGCAGATCCTGCCGCCGCACCGGAACAGGCTTCCACGGAGGCTCCCGCAAATCAGCCCATCGGTGAGCCGGAGATAGAGCAACCGGAAGAGGCCGGACCCAAGCCGCGTACACGTCGCAAGGCTGCCCCTAAGAAAGAGGTGGATGCAGCAGCCGCCGACCCGGTGGCTGATGAAGATAATTCGTCACAACCCACGCTCTTTTAGCTTGTATGGCCAAATCATCTCTGCTATACAGGACTCTCGGCGCCGTGCTTCTGGTTGTGGCGGTGGTAGGGTGCGTGCTGCTGCATCCGCTGCTCTACGCCGCGCTGTTTGCAGCTGGGATGGCATTGATGATTAACGAATTCTACCGGATGTCCCTGGGCAGTGGTACCCATACCGCGGTCCGGGCTATGATGATAGCCCTGTGTGTGGCGTTCTTCCTGGCCTGTGTCATCTTTAAGTTGTACAATGTGGATGGCAAATGGCTTCTGGTGGCGTTCCCATTGCTGGCGATACTGCTCTCGGCCATGCTTTTTGACCGTCAGGAGCGCATTGTGCGACTCACTGTGCAGGATATCTGTTTCCCGATTGTGTATCTGCTGCTCCCTTTTGCGATAACAAATATGTTGATGTTCGATTCAACTGGAGCCTATTCCCCCCGGTTGTTCGTGGCTGTCATGACTCTGGTCTGGATGAACGACGTGGGTGGCTACGCACTGGGGATGGCCTTTGGCCAGAGGGAAAAGAGCTGCAAGTTAGCACCTGAGATCTCTCCCAAGAAGTCATGGGCCGGGGTCGCAGGGAGCCTTTTGTTTACCTTTTTAACAGCCGTAGTGATTTATCTTACAGGCATCTTTGACATGCCGCTCTGGCAGTGGCTGGTGGCAGCATTGATTGTGGTAGTGCTTGGGATATTCGGTGACCTGTTTGAGTCGATGATAAAGCGACACTACTTGCAGAAAGATTCCGGGCGGATTGTTATCGGCCACGGCGGCCTGCTTGACCGTTTTGACGGAGCCTTGTTTGCGATACCGGCCGTGACAGTTTTTTTTATACTAGCAGGAGTAATTTAATTTTCCACATATATGGGCATACATAGCGAAGGCATACCCTTTATTATTGCAAACAGTGTTATATGGGCAGCGGCATTTGCCTCTGTGTTGAAATGGTGTCACCACCCCTTGCTCAAGGTGATTCTCTCTGTCGTGTGCCTTTTCATGTTTGCCATGATGATTATCTTTTTCCGCTCTCCCAAGCGTGAAGTCACCTCTGACGCAGAACTGATTGTGGCTCCATCAGACGGAGAAGTGGTTGAGGTGGACAAGATATATGTTGATGAATATTTTGGCTGCGAGTGCACCCGCATATCAATATTCCTGTCGCTCTTTAACGTCCATATCACATGGTTCCCCACCGGAGGTGAGGTCGTCTACAGCAAGTATTATCCCGGTGCCCATTTCATGGCTTTTCTCCCAAAGGCTTCCGAGAAGAACGAGCACACCAACATTGTGGTGCGTGACGCAGAAGGCCGGGAGGTGATGTTCAGCCAGATTGCAGGCATAGTGGCGCGCAGGATTGTATGTTATGCAGAGGAGGGGGCGCAGTGTGTCCAAGGTTCAGAAGCCGGTTTTATCAAGTTTGGTTCGCGGTTGACCGTCCTTGTTCCCGGAGAGGTGGAGCCGATGGTTGCAGTGGGAGACAAAGTAAAGGGGAGCGTCACTCCGCTGGCCAGGTTCAAATAAAACCTGAAGATGATTCCTGTAGAGTTAGGAACAGAGAGAATTGGCAAGCTGCTCAAGCAGTATGCGACGCCCGCAATAATTGCGATGCTCGCCACCTCGCTCTACAACATGGTGGACAGCATATTTATCGGACAAGGGGTGGGACCGATGGCTATCTCCGGCCTTGCGGTAACTTTTCCCCTGATGAATATCTCCATTGCATTCGGTACTCTGGTGGGGGTCGGCGCCGCCACCCTGATCTCCATACTGCTGGGTCAGAAAGACTATAAGATGGCCAACCGTGTGCTGGGCAATGTGGTGATACTCAATCTGGTAATCAGTTTTGTGGTGACGGCCCTCTCGCTTATTTTCATGGACCCGATACTGTATTTCTTCGGGGCCAGTGAGAACACGATATCCTACGCCCGCGAGTATATGGTGGTGATTATGTGGGGCAATGTCATATCCCACCTCTATCACGGCTTGAACGGTGTCGTACGGTCTTCTGGCAGGCCGCGCCTGGCGATGATGGCCACGATACTGGCGGTGGTGCTTAACATAATACTCGACCCGCTTTTCATCTTTGTGTTCAAGATGGGTATCAGGGGGGCTGCAATCGCCACCATCCTGGCACAGGTCATAGCTCTTGTATGGATAACCAAGATTCTGTGCGACCGCGACAATGTGCTGCATTTCTCCAGGGAGGCATTCAAGTTTGATTTCAAGATAGCATGGCGCTCCCTTTCCATAGGAATGTCGCCGTTCTTGATGAACATCGCCTCATGCTTTGTAGTGATTCTGATAAATAACCAGCTCAAGCGTTACGGCGGCGACCTGGCCATAGGCGCCTACGGTATCGCCAACCGCCTGTGCTTCCTGTTTTTTACCATCTCCATGGGGCTCAACCAGGGGATGCAGCCTATCGCCGGATACAACTATGGCGCCCGCAACTGGGGCAGGGTAAAGGAGGTGGTGAGGCTGACCATCTTATGCTCCGTGGCGGCCATGACGCTGGGCTTTATCGTTGGTATGGTGATGCCAAACCTGGCCGTATCGCTCTTTACAAGCGACGCCCAGTTGCGTGCAATATCGGCCCGCGCCTTCAGGATAGATGTACTGATGTTCCCCATCGTGGGCTTCCAGGCCGTGGTGACCAACTTCTTCCAGTGTATCGGCAGGGTGGGGAAAGCCATTTTCCTGTCGCTGTCGCGCCAACTGCTTTTCCTGATACCTTTCCTGCTGACCTTCCCCTCTTTCTGGGGTACCGACGGCGTGTGGTTCAGCATGCCCGCATCGGATTTGGTGTCGTCGCTGGTGGCCCTGGCGCTGTTTCTCCCGCTTATGCGCGAGTTTGACCGGCTCGGTAAAGAACCTGTTTCGCAAGTAACCCAATAAGATATGGACGGAAAGATTCTCATAACTATCGGCAGGCAGATAGGGAGCGGCGGATTGCAGGTGGCCAGGATGGTTGCCGATCACTTCGGTATCGAGCTTTATGACAAGAACCTGCTGATGATTACCGCCCGCGAGAGCGGAATCGCTCCGGAATTTTTTGCCAAGCGGGACGAGCGTCCGTCTGCATTGGGGCGCTTTGCCCGTTTCCTGGGTATCGGCGGGCCGGTTTATGCCGATTCCGGAGAGTATTCCGATGTCGGGAACCTCTCTGGCGATGACCTTTTCGCCCTGCAGAGCAAAGTGATTAACAGGATAGCGGACAATGGCTCCGGGGTGTTTGTGGGCCGTTGTGCAGATTATGTGCTTCGCGACCGTCCGGAACTCTTCTCTGTTTTTATCACGGCAGATGAAGGGTATCGAGTAGGGAAAGTCATGGAGCGGGAGAACCTTACCAAAGAGGAGGCCCGTAAATTCATAGAATCATCGGAGCGCAAGCGCGCCTCATATTACAACTACTACACCTTCAAAAAATGGGGGGATAGCTCCAGCTACGACCTCTGCCTTAACTCATCCCGATTCGGCCTGGAAAAGACAGCCAGTCTGATAGTGGATATGTACAAAACCAGAAACTTGCAGTAACCCATTTGGTGAGTTCTTCTATCTATTGGAAACTCCTTCCAGTAACCCTTTCAACGTGTCTGGGGTGATGTCTTTGGCGATGATTGTGCCGGAGGAATCGAGGAGGTAGATGCGGGGGGCGGTGGACAGGTCGTAGAGCCGATAGATGTCGCTGCCTGGCCAGTCGGTGCGCAGGTCGCGCCACCAGCAGCCGCAGGTGGATATGCGGCCGGACGGGCTGGTTTGTCTGGGGCTGTCCCCGGAGTTTGCGGACTGGCTTGTCGCCGGCTTGTGGCGCAGACTCTCTTTCCACTCGTCGGGGTCTGGCCCCACATATACAGAAACCACGCGGGCACCTTTCTTTTTCAGTAGCTGCTTCATCTCCAGCAACTGCTCTTTCCATGCGGCGCATTCGCCGCACGAAATCAGATTGAAGAACAACACTGTATAGTTCTTTCCGCGCTTAGAGAGCATCTGTGTCTGCCCTCCGCACCGGTTGCGAAGGAGCGCATCGGGCGCTGCCGCGCCAACGGGATTCATACTGAAGCGGCGAACGGCATCTCCTGTCTGCGTAATCATCTCCGGGGACCACATTTCCGGCCGCCCGAGGATATATTTCTCTGCAACATACGCGGCGCTCTCCAGAGCCTCGTAGTCCCCCTGCCCGCGCAGGTAATTGTAAATACCCAGATAGGTATCGCGATACATCTGAGGGTCATCTCCAATGCGTGAAGAGAAGGCCGCACAGACATCCGTCACAGTTTCACTGTTCAGGCAAAGATTATCCCTTACGCCATCCAGGAGCTCTACCAGCGAGGAGGTGAACGACTCTTTCTGCCCCAGCAGTTCAGCCAGTGCGGCGGCGTCCAGCTTGCGCCCGGCAATCCGGTTGTCAGCGTCCAGAAGCAGCAGGGAAGGGGTGGTCAGCACAGAGTACTTCTTGTGGAACTCCGATGCCCCCTTCGGATCCCAGAGGTTAAAAACTTGCACCTTTGGATTGCTGATGCTCCCGAAGTTTGTAATTGCATATTTTGCCCATGCAGAGCGGTCTCCCTGGGTGTAAACGGCATAGAACCTGAGCGGCGCGGTGCCGGAATACTCCTTGAGTATCGATACAATCAGTGGAGTCTGCTTAACGCAGGTGCTGCAGGCATCCTCGTAAAAATACAGTACTTTGTATCCGCCGACATCTTCCCGGATATCCACCATTCCGCCCTCCAAGCTCTCCAGCGTCAGTTCAGGCGCAGGCATCCCCAGCAGTGACTGCCGGTTGAATTCGGCAAAGGCATACAGGTTGGGCCAGGTGGCCTCAGAAGGCCAGGGCAGCCGTTTGTTCAGAAAGTAATTGTCTGCAATGTAAACGGATACCCCCTCTGCGCCCATGACGTGGCAGTCCATATAGTAGTCAAAGGCACGGCCAGCTATGGCGGCGCGGGTATCGTCGTCTGCGGCGGAGGCAATGAGCGCATCCAGCCTGGCATTGATGGAATCTACCGGCATTATGCTGATAGCTTCAAAATAGCTCCGGAGCGAATCGTATAAATTGCCTGTAGACTGCGCCCGGCATAAGAAGGGGGCAGCCAGTAACAGGATTATGAGGACAATCCGCCTCACTTCTGGATCATCTTAAGATATTTTGCGATATCGACGTTCCTGGGGATAAAGTCGGTGGCCTTGCCGCCGTTAACCAGCACGTCGCGCACCACTGTTGAGGAGATGAATGAATACTCGTGACTGGATGGGATGAACACCGTGAGGATGGAGGGGCGCATCCGCTTGTTGGCTTGTGAGATGGCCCGCTCAAGTTCGAAGTCGGTGGTAGTACGCATGCCGCGGATTATGAATTTCGCCCCCTTCTCTATGCAGAAGTCAACCGTAAGGCCGCTGAAAGAGCAGACCTCCACGTTTTCCAGACCGGCTACGGCGTCCCGGGCTATCTGGACTTTGATGTCGGTGGGGAAGAACCCGCCCCCCTTGGATGAGTTGTGGCCCACCGCCACTATAACTTTGTCAAAGATTTTCAATGCAGATTTGAGCACCTCCAGGTGCCCGAGGGTAAATGGATCGAAAGATCCGGGAAATACAGCAACTTTCATAATACTATCTGCTCCAGTCTATCGGCTGGGAGCCGTTATTGATTAAGATTTCGTTAGTCTTGGAAAAGTGGCGGCATCCGAAAAACGCCCCGCCTGCAAGGGGAGAGGGGTGTGCCGCCTCCAGCACGTAGTGCCGGGAGGTATCAATCAGCGCCTTCTTGCTCCGGGCAAAATTGCCCCACAGGAGAAATACTATCCCGTCCCGGCGGTCGCTGATGGTCTGGATTACCGCGTCGGTAAAGGTCTGCCATCCGAGGCGGCTGTGCGATGCGGCGGCCCCGGCACGCACCGTGAGGATGGCGTTCAGCAGGAATACCCCCTGCTCCGCCCAGCCCCGCAAAGAGCCGTCCTTGTGGGACATATCCACACCGATATCATCAGAGATCTCTTTGTAAATATTCTTGAGGGACGGCGGGAGCGGCACGCCGGAAGGTACCGAAAAGGAGAGCCCCTCTGCCTGCCCCGGATTGTGGTATGGATCCTGCCCCAGCAACACCACCTTGACCTTGTCAAACGGCGTCAGCGCAAAGGCGTTGAAAATCTTGCTGCCGGGAGGATATATGGTTATCCCGCGCGCTTTCTCGGCGTGTAAAGCAGAAGCGAGTCCGGCAAAGTATGGCTTGTCGAACTCGCTGCTGAGAACTTCTTTCCAAGAAGGTTCTATGATAACGTTCATCTCGTTACAAAAATGCCCTACTCGAATACAAAGTTAAGAACTTCGCTGACAGTAGCAACATATTTGAACTCCAGCCCCTTGATGTAGATCTCCTTGATATCCTCAATGTCGCGCCGGTTCTCCTCGGAAATTACTATGGTGTGGATGCCTGCCCTTTTGGCGGCCAGAATTTTCTCTTTGATGCCGCCTACGGGAAGCACCTTGCCCCGCAGGGTGGTCTCACCCGTCATTGCCACACCTTTCTTGATGCTCTGGTTCTTGAGCGCGGAGGCGATGGCGGTGACCATTGTGATGCCGGCAGAGGGACCGTCCTTGGGAATTGCACCTTCAGGCACGTGGATATGGAAATCCTTGTCGTGGAACACCTTGGGGTCAACCCCTATCTTGTCGGCATTCGCCTTGAGGTATTGGAAAGCGATGGTGGCAGACTCCTTCATTACGTCGCCCAGATTACCGGTGGTGGAAAGGTGCCCCTGTCCGTCACTGATGCTGCACTCTATGAAGAGTATTTCGCCGCCCATCTCGGTCCATGCCAGGCCTGTGACCACGCCGGGCATCTCGTTGCCTTTCTGCATGTCGTGATGGTTGGTGGGCAGTCCCAGGTACTCGCGCACCTGTTCCGGCTTGAGGGTCACTTCGTGCTCCTCGCCCAGGGCAATCTTCTTGGCTGTGATGCGGCACAGCTTGGCAATCTGCTTGTCCAGGCCGCGCACTCCCGATTCGCGGGTGTAATCGTTTATAATCTCCTCAATTGCAGCCTTGTTCAGTTTCAAATCCTTGGATGTGAGACCATGCATCTCCAGCTGCTTGGGAAGCAGATAATTCTTGGCGATTGAGACCTTCTCCTCTGCCAGGTAACCGGAGACATTAATCATCTCCATACGGTCGCGCAGGGCGGGGTGGATGGTCTCAATATTGTTGGCCGTGGTGATGAACAGGACTTTGCTCAGGTCGTAGTCCAAATCCAGGTAGTTGTCGTGGAAGGCGGTGTTCTGCTCCGGGTCAAGTACCTCCAGCAGGGCGCTGGCGGGGTCGCCGTGGAAATCGTTGGACACTTTATCCACCTCGTCCAGTACAATCACCGGATTCACCGTTCCGGTCTTCTTGATGGTCTGGATGATACGTCCAGCCATGGCGCCTATGTATGTGCGGCGGTGTCCGCGGATCTCTGACTCATCGTGCAGGCCACCCAGCGAGATACGGCCGTATTTGCGTCCCAGCGCCTTGGCGATGGATTTGCCCAGCGATGTCTTGCCCACGCCCGGAGGGCCGTAGAGGCACAGTATGGGGGATTTCATATCGCCCTTGAGCTTGAGCACGGCCAGGTACTCTATGATGCGGTCCTTGACTTTCTCCAGGCCGTAGTGGTCTGCGTCCAGTACCTCCTGGGCATGTTTGAGGTCAAGGTTGTCCTCCGTGGCTTCACTCCAGGGGAGGTCTACCATAAACTGCAGGTATGAGTAGATGACATTGTAGTCTGGAGAACTCGGGTTGGTCTTCTCCATCTTGTGGAGCTCCTTCTCAAAAGCCTCCGCCACATAGTCGGGCCAGTTTTTCCCCTCAGCAGCCTTGCGCAGGGCATCCACATCTTCTCCGGAACCGGTCATTCCAAGCTCCTCCTGGATAGTCTTGAGCTGGTTGTTGAGGTAATACTCGCGCTGCTGCTGATCCATCTCCACCTTCACCTTCTTCTGGATGTCCTCGCGGATCTTCAGAATCTCTATCTGCTTGTCCAGCAGGGCCAGCAGGGCGGTGGCGCGCTTCTTTATGTTGCCCTCGCCCAGGAGCGGCACCTTCTCCAGCGGATTCTCCACATCTATCGTGGTCGCCACAAAGTTCACGAGGAAGGCGTTGTCTTCTATGTCCCGGATGGCATAGCCCGCCTCCTGTGATACACTGTGCGTGAGCTTGATTATGCGCAGGGCGGCACTCTTGATCCCGTCCACAATGGTGTTCATATCGGGGTCGGAAACCTGCGACAGGTCATCCGGCAGATAGTTCACCGTGGCCATGAGATAGGGTGAAGTGATGTCCACCGACTTTATCTCAAAGCGGCGCACCCCCTGGATAATGGCGGTTACCGGTACGTTGGGCAAATCTATGATTTTCACAATCCGCCCCATTGTTCCGATAGGGAACAGGTCGTCTCCCAGCGGATCCTCTGTTTTTGGGTCGCGCTGCGCCACGGCACCGATAAGCTTGTTGGATTTATAGGCTTCGTTGAGCAGCTGGATGGACTTCTCCCTGCGCACCGGAATCGGTATCACAGTGTCAGGAAAAAGCACTGCGTTGCGCAGCGGAAGTATTGGCAGTACCTCCGGCAGCTGTTCATCCTGAAGTTTGTAGCCCGGGTCGATGTTCATAACAGGAATGATGTTCATACCGACATCTTCACCGGAGAAAAATATGCTGTCTTTCATTTTTATGTCAAATTGTCAGTAGTGGGTATAGTGCACTGTAATGGTCAATCATTGTGCCAAAGTGAAAAAATAAAAAAAATGTGATATCTATTTGATAAATAAAAAAATAAGTCTATTTTTGCAGTCCACTTGAGTCAACGTGCTCAAACTTCGTGAATATCATATAATAAAAAAGAAATATATCTATTATGACTAAAGCAGACATCGTAAGCGAAATCGCTAAATCTACAGGCCTCGAGAAAGTATTGGTCCTGGACGTAGTTGAAGCATTTATGGACAGTGTTAAAGAGTCTCTCGCAAAGGGGAATAACGTTTATCTTCGCGGTTTCGGCAGTTTCGTAGTAAAGCAGCGCGCAGAAAAGGCTGCCCGCAACATCTCCAAGAACGTTACCATCACCATACCGGCACACAAGATTCCCTCTTTCAAGCCGGCCAAGACTTTTGTTGATCAGGTAAAGAAGCTGAAATAATTACTTTAAAATTTAATAGCTATGCCTAGCGGTAAAAAGAGAAAGAGACATAAAATGTCTACGCACAAACGTAAAAAACGTTTGCGCAAGAACAGACATAAAAAGAAATAATCTTTTTAATGTGTAAATATAAGGCTGGCCAAAGGTCAGCCTTTTTACAATGGATAAGGATCTGATAATTAATGTCTCCAAGGGCTCTGCCCAGCTTGCGCTGACGCAGGGCGGGAGACTGATAGAGTACGACCGCGAGAGCGAGGCCAAGGCCAATTACTGCGTTGGCGACGTGTATCTGGGCAAGGTTAAAAAACTTCTGCCGTCGCTCAATGCCGCCTTTGTGGATATCGGCGACGACAAGGAGGCTTTTATCCACTACCTTGACCTTGGCATCAACTTCCGCTCGTTCGACTTTTTTGTAAAGCAGATCAACATTTCCAAAAACTATACGACCTTTTTTGAAAAGGTCGCAATAGCCGACCCCCTGGAGAAGGAGGGGCACATTCAGGACCATCTGCACGTGGGCCAGCCGGTTATGGTGCAAATCGTTAAGGAGCCCATCTCAACCAAGGGCTCGCGGCTGACGGCGGAGATATCCATTGCCGGGCGCAACATTGTCCTGCTGCCGTTCTCCGATAAGGTCAGCATCTCCCAGAAGATATCTTCAAAAGAGGAGAAGGCGCGCCTCAGCCGCCTGATTTACAGCATTCTCCCCAAAAACTACGGAGCCATTATCCGCACCGCGGCAGAGGGGAAACGGGCCGCCATACTGGACGCTGAGGTCAAGGGACTTATCACCAAGTGGGAGAGTTCCTGGAAGAAGATGGCCCGCAGCAAGGATATACAGTTGCTCTTCCGCGAGACCAGCCGCGTAAACACCCTTATCCGCGACCTGTTGAACGACGATTTCTCCCACATTTATGTCAACGACAAGGCCACCTTCGACGAGGTTTGCAACTACGTTGCCACTATATCCCCGGGCCAGGAACAGATAGTCCACCACTATACTGCCCAGCAGAATATCTTTGACCATTTTGACATAACCCGTCAGATTAAGGGCTCTTTTGGCAGGGTGGTGTCACTCAAGCGCGGCGCCTATCTGGTGATTGACCACACCGAGGCGATGCACGTGATTGACGTGAACAGCGGCATCCGCATCAAAGCCGATGCCCAGGAAGATAACGCGCTCGAAGTGAATATGATTGCGGCAGAAGAGATTGCCCGCCAGCTGCGCCTGCGCGATATGGGGGGCATCGTGATTGTGGACTTTATCGACATGGACGATGTCGAGCACCGCAATCAGCTCTACAAGTATATGATGCAGTTGATGGAGGGGGACCGCGCCCGCCATACCGTGCTGCCGCTCACCAAGTTCGGCCTGATGCAGATAACCCGCCAGAGGGTGCGTCCCGCCACCGAGGTCGAGACCCAAGAGGTGTGCCCCGCATGCAAAGGCACAGGCAAGATTGGCCCCACCACGCTTATTGACGATGCACTCGAGCGCCACCTGGCAGAGATCCTTGAGAAGGAGCCTATGCGTCGCGTTCGTCTGGTGGTGAACCCTGTGGTACATGCCTACCTCACCGCCGGAGGCCTGAACAGCATCCGCCGCGGATGGAACCGCAAGTATAAATGCAAGGTGAAGGCTGTCAAGGATGGCAGCTTTACAATCAATCAGTCAGAATGGTACGACCCCGTTACCAACGAGCTGCTCTGCTCATTTTTTGACTGATTTCCTCTGTACATAGATTTCCGATGCTGCCCTGATGCGTGTGGTGCAGCCCTTCTACCGTCTTTGCACCGGTATAGGAGAATTTACCCTCCTTCACGGCGATGCCGATTTCGCGGTAAGCGTCCCTGAACGGAGTCCCATCGAGTACCTTTTTGTTAACCTCTTCTACGGTGAACATATCGTCGTACATGTTGCTGCCGCTCACAATTGTCTCCTTTACCGATATGTTGTCGAGCATATAACTGCACATGGCCAGGCACTCTTTGGTGGTGTCTATGGCGGGGAAAATGATCTCCTTGAGCAGCTGGAAGTCGCGATGGTAGCCGTGGGGCAGATTTGCAGCGAGCTGGGCAATCGAGGTCTCGGCCGCGGCAATCATGTTGGTCTTTCCGCGCATTATCTCCCATACATCGGGATTCTTTTTGTGCGGCATTATGCTACTGCCGGTTGTCAGGCTGTCGGGGAAGGAGATGAAGCGGTAGTTGCTGCTCATATAGAGACAGCAGTCAGCTGCAAACTTGTTTAATGTGGATGCCAGGCAGCCAAGGGCGGCTGCGAGCGCACGCTCGCTCTTGCCACGGCTCATCTGTGCAGCTATACTGTTGTAGTTGAGGTCTTCAAAACCGAGGGTGCGGGTGGTCTGCGCGCGGTCCAGGGGGAAAGAACTGCCGTAACCGGCCGCGCTCCCGAGCGGGTTCTGGTTCACTATCTTGTATGCAGCCCCAAGCATATACATATCGTCACAAAGGGTCTCCGCGTATGCTCCGAACCACATTCCGAATGACGACGGCATGGCAATCTGGCCGTGCGTGTAACCGGGCAGGATAACGCCCTTATGCTTCTCTGAGAGTCTCTGGAACTGACCGAACAGCTGAAGGACGGCTTCGCGGATGGCCTCCAGCTCGGCGCGCATATAAAGTTTGAGGTCTACCAGCACCTGATCGTTGCGGCTGCGCCCGGAGTGGATCTTCTTACCAAGGTCGCCCAGCGCACGCGTCAGGCATATCTCAACCTGGGAATGGATGTCTTCTGCGATATCTTCAAGCACAAATTCACCCCGCTCTATCTGACCCAGGATGTTGTCCAGTTCCCTCTGGAGGAGTTGCTCTTCATCTTTAGGGAGCAGGCCGACTTCAGAGAGCATGGCGATGTGTGCCTTGCTGCCAAGGACATCATATTTTGCCAGCCTCATATCCATTTCGCGATCGCGGCCTACAGTGAAATCTTCTACGGCTTGTGCCGCCTCAACACCTTTATTCCAGAGAGTTTGCATGGTCAGAGTGCTATGTTTTCTATAAAGGTAATATATTTGTCTATTCCTTCTGTAATTTCGTTCTTAAAGATGAACTCGTCGGCTTTATGGGAGCGGGTGGAGTCTCCGGGCCCTATCTTTATCGCCGGGACGGGCATGCTTATCCAGTCGGAACATGTGGGGGATGTAATCATCTCCATTCCAAGTTTCCCGGCCGTCTTGTAGAGCGGCGAGTCCTTGGGCGTTGCATTGGAGCGGTTGGCAAAGTTGCGGGCTGTAAGCTTGCTGCCGATCTCCTTCTGCAGCATGTTCACAATCTCGTGGTTGTCGTAACATTCGTTGGGACGGATGTCAACCACAAAGGTGCAGTTGTCGGGAATCACGTTGTGGGCCATTCCGGAGTTAATCTGGGTCACTACCAATTTCACCTCTCCCAGGGTGGGGGAAACACGGTCAAACTTGAATGACCTTAACTTATTGATATCGTCAATTGCTTTGTACAGCGCATTTTCGCCCTCTGCTGCACGTGCCGCATGGGCGCTCTTGCCAGAGGCGACTCCGTCCAGTACAAGCAGTCCGCTCTCTGCAATTGTTGCCCTCATCCGGGTAGGCTCTCCAATAATTGCCATATCGGCATTGGCGGAGATGAACTCCCCGAGCATCCGGGTCCCGCCGTCTCCGGAGCGCTCCTCTTCGCAACTTAACAGGAGCAGCAGGTTTACCGGACAGCGGCCGCACTCCTTGAAATAGAGGAATGTGGTTATCATGCTCACCAGGCTGCCGCCGTCGTCGTTGCTTCCCAGGCCAAGTATCCGCTCCTGGTCCATCGGGGGATGAATCGGGTCAAATGTGTATGAGTCAACAGCCGGTACGGTGTCTATATGAGCGCACAGCATAAGTGTCGGCGCATCCGGATCAAAGACTTGCTTTGCCCAGATGTTGTTGCCTATGCAATCTGCTTTTATGCCGTGGCCGGCGAGCCATTTTACAAGATATTCGGCACGTTCTGCCTCTTCATAAGAGTATGAACGTATGGGAATAATTGCCTGCAGCAGCTCGATGGCCAGGTTATGATAATGTTCCATCTTAAACTATGGTGGTTCCGTTATCGTCTGTTAAATTGTTCGAATTCTTGATGACTACCTTGCCGACGCCGGCGTCTATGGCGTCAAAGGCGTTTTTGAGTTTGGGGAGCATCCCGGCATTGACCTTGCCTTCGCTTTTGAGTTGTTCAAAGAGGGGTTTGTCAATCTGAGGGATTACGGAGTTGTCGTCGTCCTTGTCGTAAAGTACGCCGTTCTTCTCAAAGCACATCACCAGCTCCGTGTCGTAGAGGCTGCTCATGGCCACCGCCACGCTCGATGCCACGGTGTCGGCATTGGTGTTGAGCAGGGTGCCCTGCCCGTCGTGGTTGATTGCGCACACTACCGGAGTGATGCCGGCTGCGAGAAATATCTCAAAAGCAGCGGCATTCACCTTCTCCACATCGCCCACAAAGCCGTAATCTATTGGCGTAGCGGGGCGCTTGCGGGATACTATCGCGTTGCAGTCGGCTCCGGAGAGGCCGGCGGCGTTGCAGCCGTATTTCTGCAGGGTGGCGACAATTGTCTTGTTTATAAGGCCCGCATAGACTGCGGTGACTACCTGCAGGGTGTCAGCATCGGTTACTCGACGCCCCTCAATCATTTTGGGCTCTATGCCCATCGCCTTGAGGGTGCGGCTGGCAATCGCGCCTCCGCCATGCACCAGTATCTTGGCGCCGGCAATGGTGGCAAACTTCTCCAGAAACGCCTCCAACGCCTGGGGATTGTCAATTACGTTGCCGCCTATCTTTATTACTTTGAGATGTTCCATTTAGAGCGAGAGGAGGATTTCTTCCAGTACTGTCTGGGCAGAGACCACGCGGTTGGTGGCCTCCGGGATTACCAGCGACTGAGGTGACTCAATCACATCGTCGCTTACAATCATGTTGCGGCGTACCGGCAGGCAGTGCATGAAATAGGCGTTGTTCGTGAGCGCCATTTTCTCTGTGGTAACAGTCCAGCTGCGGTCGGTGTTGAGCACCTTGCCGTAGTTTGCATCGGCGCACACTGCCCAGTTCTTGGCATATACAAAGTCGGCACCTTCAAGCGCCTTGTCCTGGTCGTATTCCACCCGGGCATTGCCGACAAACTGCGGTTCAAGCTCGTAACCTTCCGGCTGGGCAATCACAAAGTCGCAGTCGTAGGCGTTCATCCACTCGGCAAATGAGTTGGGCACTGCCTGCGGCAGGGCCCTGGGGTGAGGCGCCCATGTCATTACCACCTTGGGGCGCCTGGACTTCTTGTATTCCTCAATGGTAATCAGGTCCGCGAACGACTGGAGAGGGTGGCGGGTAGCCGCCTCCATGCTGAACACCGGGCGACCGGAATACTGTATGAACTGGTTCAGGATAACTTCGTCGTAATCGTAGCGCTTGTTCTCAAAGCGGGCAAAACTGCGTACGCCAATCACGTCGCAATAGCTTCCCATTACCGGAATTGCCTCAAGGATATGCTCGCTCTTGTCGCCGTCCATTATCACACCGCGCTCGGTCTCAAGCTTCCAGGCCCCCTGGTTGATGTCGAGCACGATTACGTTCATCCCCAGGTTGAGGCCTGCCTTCTGGGTGCTCAGGCGGGTGCGCAGGCTGGAGTTGAAAAACACCATCAACAGCGTCTTGTTCTTGCCCAGGGCCTGGTCTGCAAAGGGGTTCTCCTTTACAAATCTGGCTTTCTCGAGAGCCTCGGAGAGCGGCCCGATATCTTTTACGTTAGTAAAGTTTCTCATGGTCAGCTATGCGGTTAATGCGTTGAATCTTTCTATAAACTGGTCGATTTCTGCCTTGGAGATGCGAAGCGGCGGGAGGAGGCGGATTACATTTGCCCCTGCACCACCGGTGAATACTTGTTTCTCAAAGAGCAGGCGGTCGCGCAACCCTTCAAACCCCTCCTTGACCTCGATGCCTATCATCAGGCCGCGGCCGCGCAGCTGCTTCACTGCCGGATTGCCTTTCAGACGCTGCATCAGATATTCTCCCTGCGCTGCAGCGTTCTCTATCAGATGCTCGCTATTTATGATATCCAGCACGGCGATGGCGGCTGCACATGCGAGGTGATTGCCTCCGAAAGTGGTGCCGAGCATGCCGTATGTGGCCTCAATTGCAGGATTTATGATGATTGCCCCGATTGGGAAGCCGTTGCCCATACCCTTTGCCATCGATACGATATCGGCTTTGATGCCGTAATGATGGTGGGCGTAGAAGCGGCCGGTGCGGCCGTAGCCGCTCTGGACCTCGTCCATGATGAGCAGCGAACCGTTGGCGTCGCACGCTTTGCGGGCGGCATTGAGAAACTCTGCGGAGGGCTCCCAGATGCCGGCAACACCCTGAATGCCCTCTATGATGACGGCGGCGAACTCTTTGGTGGCGAGCTTGGCCTCCAGTGCGGCAACGTCGTTGAGCGGGATAAACTCCACGTTGCCGGTCTTGTTGAAGGGGGACTGGATCTTGGGGTTGTCGGTAACAGCCACGGCGCCGCTGGTGCGGCCGTGGAAAGCCTTGGTGCAGGCGAGAATCTTGCTGCGGCCGGTGGCGAACGATGCAAGCTTCATCGCATTTTCGTTTGCCTCGGCGCCGCTGTTGCAGAGGAACAGGTTATAATCGGGATAGCCGCAGGTTGCGCCGAGTTTAGCGGCAAGAGTGGTCTGTAGTGAGTTCTCTACCGCATTTGAATAGAATCCCAGCTTGCCGGCCTGCTCTGTAAGGGCAGCGAGGTAGCTGGGGTGGCAGTGACCCACAGAGATTACGGCGTGGCCGCCGTAGAAATCGAGGTACTCATTGCCTTGTTTGTCCCAAACCTTGCAGCCCTGGCCCTTGACGGGCTCGATGGGCCAAAGTTTGTATGTCTTGAATAGTTCCATCTCTTAATGTTAAAATGCGTTCCCTTTGAGTTTAAGGCCGGTAGTGCGCTCCAGGCAGAACATCAGGTTCATGTTCTCCACAGCCTGGCCGCTGGCCCCTTTGAGCAGGTTGTCAATTATGGATGTGATGTGAATGTAGCCGTTATGGCTCTCTACGTGCAGCAGGCACTTGTTGGTATTCACAACCTCCTTCATGCTGATTGGCAGTTCGCTCACAAAGACGAACGGGGAGTTCTTGTAATACTCTTTGTATATGTTTGTTACCTCCTCTGCAGTCGCACTGCAACGGGTATAGATGCTGGCAAAGATGCCGCGGGGAAAGTCGCCGCGCACCGGCACAAAGTTGACCGTATGGCGCTCGCCGCTGAGTGCGGCCAGCGTGTTCCCGATCTCCTCCAGATGCTGGTGCGAGAAGGGTTTGTAAACAGAAATATTGTCGTTGCGATAGGGAAAATGGCTGGTCTCGGACAATTTGCGACCCGCTCCGGTGGCGCCGGTGATGGCTGTGACATGAATCTCGTCGCTGAACATCTTCATGGCCGCCATCGGTACCAGGCCAAGCTGTATGCAGGTGGCAAAGCAGCCGGGGTTGGCAACATAATCGCAACCCTCAATCTCGTTTGCGAAGACATCGGTCAAACCGTACACAAAGTGCCGTCCGTTGTAGTCAGGGGTGTTGCGGAAGTCCTGTCCCAGGTCCACAATCTTGCACCCTTTGGGGATGTCGTGGGTGTCCAGGAATTCGCGTGAGAGGCCGTGGCCCAGGCAGAGGAAAACCACATCGGGTTCGCCCAGCGTGTCGGTAAACTGCAAGTCGGTCTCGCCAAGCAGGTCGCGATGGAAATCGGTGATGTTTTTGCCCACACTGGTGGTGCTCATCACAGAAACGATCTCCACTGCGGGGTGGTGAATCAGTATCCTGAGCAGTTCGCCTGCGGTGTAGCCGGTTCCGCCTGCTATCGCAACTTTAATCATATAAGCTCATCTTTATGGTTGCCGTAGTAAACTCTCAGAGGGGTAGAGGTGACCTTTATGAAGCCCTTGGCATCCTCTGCAGTCCAGCCTTTCTGGCTCTCGCCATATTCGCCGAGCTTGGATTTGAGCAGGTCGTTCTCAGAATCCACACCGATGGTCTCAAAGCCGTAAGGGTGCAGGTTGAGGGTCACTGTGCCGCTCACGTTGCGCTGGCTGCTGGAGAGCATCGCCTCGATGTCGCGCATAACCGGCTCCAGGTACTGGCTCTCGTGCAGGAACATGCCGTACCAGTTTGCAACCTGGTCTTTCCAGTACTGCTGCCACTTGGAGAGGGTGAATTTCTCGAGGAACTTGTGCGCACCTATGATAAGCATGGGAGCTGCCGCCTCAAAACCGACGCGCCCCTTGATGCCGACTATTGTGTCTCCCACATGCATGTCGCGGCCGATTCCGTACGCGCAGCCGATTTTCTCGATGGCCTGGATGGCCTCAATCTTGTCGTCGTATTTAACGCCGTTCACCGCGCAAATCTCGCCCTCCTTGAATTCGATTGCGAGGGTTTCATTGCCTTGTTTGGTGATCTGTTTGAGGTATGCCGACTCCGGGAGGCCCTGCTTGCTGTCCAGGATCTCGCCGCCGCAGATGGAGGTGCCCCAGATGCCGACGTTGTAGGAATATTTCAATTTTGCAAAATCGGCCTCAAAACCGTGCGCGTTGAGGTAATCAACCTCCTCTTTGCGGCTCAGGTTGCCGTCGCGGGTCAGGGTGATGATCTCCATCTCCGGGCACATCACCAGGAAAGTCATGTCAAAACGGACCTGGTCGTTGCCGGCGCCGGTGGAGCCGTGCGCAATTGCGTCGGCGCCAATCTCCTTGGCATAGCGGGCGATGGCCATTCCCTGGAATATGCGCTCGGACGATACGCTGATAGGGTAGGTGCCGTTGCGCAGCACATTGCCCCATATCATATATTTAAGACTCTTCTCGTAATACTCTTTGGTCACGTCCAGGGTGACATATTTGGTCGCGCCCAGCTTATAGGCGTTCTCCTCGTTGGTCTTGAGTTGCTCCGGGCTGAAACCGCCGGTATTGGCACACGCGGCGTGCACCTCATAGCCCTTCTCTTTTGCAAGATACATCACCGTGTAGGATGTATCCAATCCGCCGCTGAACGCGACAACTACTTTTTTCTTGCTCATATTGTTATTCTACGTTTATTCTGATGTGTTCCTTCGGGTCAAAAAGCAGACCTGTGCAGATGCAGCGCTCATATTTGTTCTCTTCGAGGATGTGGAAGTTCTTGCACCCCTCGCACCCTTTCCAGAACTCGGTGTCGTGAGTGAGGTCTTGGAAAGCGACGGGGCGGAAGCCCAGCTCGTAGTTCATCTTGAGCACTGCCGCTCCGGTGGTGATGCTGAATATCTTCGCTGCAGGATAGAGCTCTCTCGAGAGGCGGAAAATGCGCTGTTTGATGCTCTTGGCCAGGCCGATGCCCCTGAATTCATGGGCTACTATGAGGCCGGAATTGGCCACGAACTGCTTGCCCTCCCAGCTCTCTATATATGAGAAGCCGGCAAAACGGTCGTCGTCGGTAACAGCTATAACGGCTTTGCCGGCAAGCATCTTTTCACTTATATATTCTGGCGTACGCTTGGCGATGCCAGTGCCGCGCTCTTTTGCGGAGATTGCGATTTCGTCACAAATCGCCTGTGCGAATTTTGTGTGGCTTGCATCAGCCACCAATACAGAAATATTCATTGTTTAAATGAACGGTAATATTGTGTTTATAGGAATATGTAGTGGGATTCTGCTGTCCCGGGTTGTTTGAGAGAAAGCCAATGTGAAAGGCGAGCTGAAATCGCCCCACTGGCTTAACGTCGGACACGAGCATGAAAGATTGTATGGTTTATCATTCCCATTGCGCCGCAAATGTATACAATTTTTTATTAACTGCCACCCAAGTAAAAAAAATTATTAAAAGATTTGGAAGGAAAGAAAAGATGTGTATCTTTGCAGTCCCTTTCGAAAGGAGGGGGTAAGTTCATTGAATTATTGGAAGACAAAAGTACAAGCAAGTATTTTTATTGTAGCATACAGTAGAAAGAGCAAGCGAAGATTCTAGAGAGGAAATCCCAAAGCCAGA
>JAGABI010000044.1 GCA_017614715.1 Bacteroidales bacterium
GACGAAAAGGGCGCCGTGCACGAAAAACTCCAGTTCACAGCCGCCGGCGGCTCGGTTGGCGCGAATCTCGTCCAAAGAAAGCTGACGCTCCAGAATCAGACGCGTGAAGCCCAGCGACTCCAGCATGCGCGCCTGCTCCGGAGTGCGGATGGCGCACTGGGTGGAGGCGTGCAGCTCGATTGGAGGCAGGTCCATACGGGTGATGCCGAGGTCCTGGACAATCAAGGCGTCCACCCCGGCATCGTAAAGCTCCCATATCATCTTCCGAACCTCTTCGAGCTCGTTTTCAAAGACGATGGTATTTACTGTGGCGTAGATTTTTGCAGAAAACTTATGCGCGTAGGCCGTCAGCTCCGCGATATCAGCCACCGGATTGCCAGCAGCCACGCGTGCCCCGAACCCCGGGCCGGCGATATATACGGCATCGGCACCGCAGTCACTCGCCGCGATGCCGATGTCTTTGTTCTTCGCCGGAGCGAGAAGCTCAAGCTTTACTGGTTGCATTTAAGCTCTTCCTCTACTTTGTACTTGGCAACGGGGCCAAACTTGGGATCGTTGAGGATCTGCTTGTAGTAAGCGCAAGCTTTTGCGCGGTCCTTGCGGCCTTCGTATGCAGTAGCCAGCTGATAAACGATCTGTGCGTTGTCCTTTGCGTTGGGAGCAAGTGCCAGATAAGCCTCGAATGCACCGATTGCGGTATCGTACTGCTTGAGGTTGAGGGCGCTTACACCGATCAGCTTCTGTGCGTTGGGGGAATCCATTGCCTGAGCCGATTTCTGGGCGTTCTCCATGCAACCGCGGTTGTCCTTTGCCTTCTGGCAGGCGACAGCCTTCTTGAGGTAGCAGTTGGAGATCTGCTTCATTGCATCCTTTGTCTCTGCGGTACCCTCTCCGGCAACTTCGGCTGCCTTTGTGAAGGTCTCGATAGCTTCGTCAACATCACCGTTACCCACCAGAGAGTGGCCGAGACGCATCATTGCTTTGGTATTCTCGGGGTCAGCCTCTACGACTGCCTTGAATGCCTCGACTGCTTCTGCAAAGTTCTTTGCGTTGAGCATTGCGCCGCCCTTTGCCATGAGCATCTTGGGGATCAGGCCCTCTGCGCGCTCGAGAGCATCGGGATTGTTGTCATATTCGGTAGCGGTCTCGACAACCTTGCGGAAGTTTGCAAGAGCTGCATCAAAATCGCTCTCTTCTGCTGCGGCTTCGCCGAGTTTCATGTAAATCTGCGGAATGATTCCCTGGCAGTCTCCGACTACATTGCTGGCCTCGTCTCCGAGAGAATTGGCCATCTCAAGGCATTCCAGGAATTTGGGAAGAGCGTCGGCAAGATTGCCTTCGTTCACCATAGTGCCGGCCTCGTTGTAGAGATTTACGGCAGTCTCAATGTCCTGTGCTTTTGCAAAGGTGAAAGTCGCCAGTGCGACAGCCAAAGTGATAATTATCTTTTTCATAATGTCAGGTAAAATGTTTTTCAAAGTGACATAATAGCACATAGCGTGCCAAGCGTGACAAAGGTATAAAAAAAGCTACTTTATGCAAAGGCGCGGGAGGCTATTTCTTTTTGACCGGACGGATGGTCATTCCCGTCCACTTGACTCCCGGTCCGTACATTGGATTGTCGACCTCACAATGGCCGTATTGTGAAAGATAGAAATAGTGCGCCAGCGTGTTGTCATTCGCATCCGGAGTGGATGTCCAGTAGTTGCCGTAGTCGTGTCCCGCGAAATCTATAAGTCCGCGATAATCCATACAGTAGGCGAAGGGAATGAAGATGTTTTCTCCATTTATCTTGCTGATACCCCTTATGCCATACCTGCCATCTTCCGTCACGTTGTTCCAGTTGCAATTGTCAATAAGCTCCTGCAATTGAGCCGATGTGGGAGTGCTCCATTCCTTGCCGAGCAAGGCCGTTGCCACGTCGAGTTCGGTGCCGGAAGTTTCCTGGGTCATATTGAGAGCGGTTGCCTCATAGTGTCCCTCGTCATATGTTTCAGGAAGGAACGGGCATCCCCACATAAAATAGTATCCACACTCACCAAGGCTGGTCGGCTCTGCGCCCAGATTGGTTTGAGCCCATAGTACTGAAAGGCCCAGATTCACAGTCTCCGGAGTGGGAACAGCCAGCGTCGGAGTGGGTGCCACCGTAACTATACAGGTCGCACTCTTGCCGCCGACCGCGGCCGTGATGTTGGCCGAACCGGAAGCCACCGCTGTGACTAGGCCATTGTCGACAGTCGCCACCGACGCATCAGAAGTGCTCCAGGTCACGGTCATATATGCCGCATCGGGTGGGGCAATCAAAACGGTCAATTCCTGCGTGTCGCCCACCCTCATCCCGAGGGCTTCGGGGCTCACAGCCACAGATTCAACCTTTACTTCTTCTTCCGGTTTCTGGCATCCCGCCATCAGCAGCGCCGCCAGAGCGCATATCGATAACAATTTCTTCATAAGTATCTGGATTGTTTGATTATTATCTTTTTTCAAAGGTAGACATTTTTTCTTTTTCCATTTTCTGCGGCGAGATACATATTCTGCGGATAATTTGTACTTCGCTGCACAATACCCCGCCATAAACCCCTTCTCACTGCAGCGAGATACAAAAACAAGCGCCATTTTGTACCTCGCTGGCGTCAACAGTGCAGACAGACCCGTCTTCACAACGCCAGGCACCTGCGTATCTGCTCTACAGTGACCTTGCGGCCGACGAACAAACCTTCTGAATACGGCCTTCCCCGTGCGGGTCCCAACTTGACATCTTTCCATAAAGCGTTCCCCAAATCAGCACGTCTTGAATGCGACAACGTATATACTGTGCCCTTCACCCCGCGCAGCAAAAAGTGCGGCAGGTACTTCTCGTCAATAATGCGGCACAGTTCCAGATCCGTCAGGAAACTGTTATTGACCCGGCCGCCCTCCGAAACCAGCGCCGCCTTCAGATCAAAACCATTGACGCCGTTCTCGATGGAGTCCAGCGTTACCGGAGGGGAATCATTCTCCTGCATCTGTTCCTGCACAATCTTTTCATCAGTAAAACGATTCATCTGGAAAAGAAAGTTGCGAGGGGTAATGTATAACTGTTCTACAAGTACGGTGTCCAGAACATCTTCCCTGAGAATCAACCCCTGCGCCGACATCCTGCAGCCGCCTGGCATCGACTTGCCGTGCGGCAGATATTTATATTGACCGCCTGTCGACATCAGTGACGGCGGATGGTCTTTCCCAAGTTCCTTTCGGAAGAAAGAATTTGCCGAGCAGTGCGGATATCCGAACGGTGTTGCGGCCAAGCCGTGGTGCAACCCCTGCCGGAGAACATAATTGAGCGCCGTTTGAAGATGGCACGTACCTATTACTTCCAAAGAAAAACACTGCCGCTCACCCAAGCCACCCCGCCTGGAATACTTTGCATTGAAGTATCGGGAATAGGCATATCTTTCCCTCCGGACCAGTTCGGCGGGGTTTTCGGTCTGCACCAACTTGTGATTGTGGGTCGTCATAAATCCCTCGCCCAACAACCTTGACTCGGTTTCCATAACGGCCAGCGCCAGACAGTTGAACCCCATATTAAGGTCCGCCTCGCTGCGATACATTACTTCCTGATGTGACGAAAGACAAAGATGAACGGTCTTTCTCATAATACGCCTCGTGCCTCCTTGCACAGATTCTGGTTAGAAATGAACTATCATTAGCAAAGGTAA
>JAGABI010000045.1 GCA_017614715.1 Bacteroidales bacterium
AAATGCTTTCGATGAGATTCGTGCTATGGCTATGAAGGGCGAAGTTCCCAACCTTACCCTGGACGAGATCAATGAGGAAATCAGACTTGCCAGGGAGGGAAAGTAGATGGTCTGTGCTGTAATTGACACTAACGTTTTAGTATCATCGCTGCTGTCACGACATCCCGATTCCGGGACTGTTGTGATTAAAGATTATGTCTTGTCCGGCAAAGTCATACCGCTGTACAATGATGATATTATGCAAGAATACGCTGAGGTGCTTCACCGCCCAAGGTTCGGGCTGCCGTGTGACCTTGTAGACACGCTGCTGGAAGCTATAAAAACCACTGGAATCGCTTTAGACAGAACTCCTTCTGGTGAGTCATTGCCGGATCCGAAAGATGTCGTTTTTTATGAAGTAGCTCTTTCAAAAGAGGGCGCATGGCTGGTAACCGGCAATAAACGACACTTTCCCAATAGTCCAATTGTCGTAACCCCAGCCGAATTTCTGGCTATCCTAAACGCACTCTAACTCACTCACTTCCGATCTACTAAAGAGCGGTGGGGCGGGGAGGGCAGTCGGTATAGCCCCACGCAGCTCCACCGGGAAGTGCCACGCGGATGTGGGTTTAGAGGCGTAATTTGCGCAATCGTCCTGCCAAAGCGCCAAGAGATCCGCGGCGGTCACACCCGTCCCCGCGGCAGTGGAGGCGCCAAAGACATCTAAGGAGAAAAAGGGTTGCGCTCCAGCCAAAGTTTTGTGGAGCCCTTAACAAAACGTAGAGGCGCTTTGGCTGGACCGCCGGCGTGGAGCTCAGGGCAGACAAATACCGTAGCTTGAATGCTTTCAAGGGCAGATTTTTGCCCAGAAAGCAGTCGCCAGCAGGCGATAGCGGAAGCCGGGCAGGGTTGGGTTGCGCAATAGCAAGGCTGGAGCGGCGGGCCTGGGCAGAGCCCAGTATCATAGAAGGTGTCTGCACTGAGCGGTCCGGCGCTACGCGCCTTATAGCGAAAGTTCGTGACGGCAACCAATAAAAAAGGATGGCCACAAGATTTGAGGCCATCCATTTTATTATCTGAGGGAGAAATTATTTCTCAGCTGCTTCCATCTCGCTCTTGAGAGCTGCCAGGTCGCTGATGTCACCGAAGGTGGTAACCTCGTTTGCAGCGTTGTTCTGCTTCATAACCTTGGCGGTGGAAGCCTCTTCGCTGTTACGGGTCTTCACAGCTTCCTCTTTCTTGGGCTCCTCAAAGGTGCGGGTGTGGGAGAGGATGAGTTTGCGGGAGTTCTTGTTGAACTCGAGCACCTTGAACGGAAGGGTCTCGCCCTCCTTGATGGTAGAACCGTCCTCCTTGGTCATACCCTTGGCCACTACGAAGCCTTCGATGCCGTTTGCAAGGGCAACGGTAGCGCCCTTCTCAGTAGCGGAAACAACGGTACCGTCGTGTACGCTGCCGGGGGTGTAAACGCTCTCGTACTCCTCCCAAGGGCTGGGTTCGAGCTGTTTGTGACCCAGGCTGAGACGGCGGATGTTGGGCTCTATGTCAAGAACAACAACCTCGATGGTGTCACCAACGTTGACAACCTCGCTGGGGTGTTTGATCTTCTTGGTCCAGCTCAGGTCACTGATGTGGATCAGGCCCTCAACGCCCTCGTCAAGCTCTACGAATACACCAAAGTTGGTGATATTGCGAACTGTAGCGGTATGCTTGCTGCCGATGGGATATTTCTCTGCAATGCTCTGCCAGGGATCCTCCTTGAGCTGTTTTACGCCCAGGGAGATCTTGCGCTCCTCGCGGTCCAGGGTGAGGACAACAGCCTCGACCTCGTCGCCGACCTTGAAGAAATCCTGTGCAGAACGCAGGTGCAGGCTCCAGCTCATCTCGCTAACGTGGATCAGGCCCTCAACACCTGGCTGAATCTCAACGAATGCGCCATAGTCTGCGATAACCACAACTTTACCCTTAACCTTGTCACCAACCTTGAGGTTGGGATCAAGTGCATCCCAAGGATGAGGATAGAGCTGCTTGATACCAAGGGCGATACGCTTCTTGACCTCGTCGAAGTCCAGGATAACGACCTTGATCTTCTCGTCGAGATGAACGACCTCTTCAGGGTGATTTACGCGGCCCCAGCTAAGGTCGGTGATGTGTACGAGACCGTCCACACCGCCCAGGTCGACGAATACGCCGTAGCTGGTGATGTTCTTGACAACACCCTCAACGACCTGACCCTTCTCGAGCTTGCCGATGAGCTCAGCTTTCTGAGCCTCGAGCATAGCCTCTTCAAGAGCCTTGTGAGAAACGACAACATCGCGGAACTCATTGTTGATCTTGACGATCTTGAGATCCATGGTCTTGTTGACATATACGTCATAGTCCCTGATGGGCTTGACCTCTATCTGTGAACCCGGCAGGAATGCCTCGATACCGAATACATCCACAATCATACCGCCCTTGGTGCGGCACTTGACGTAACCCTTGACGATTTCGTCTTTCTCAAATGCCTCGTTGACGCGATCCCAGCTGCGCAGGCTGCGTGCACGTTTGTGAGAAAGTGCCAGCTGGCCCTTCTTGTCTTCAGTTGATTCTACAAAGACCTCAACCTTGTCACCAACCTGGAGGGTATCCTCGCAGTATTTGAACTCGGCTGCGTTGATAACTGCCTCGCTCTTGTAACCGATGTTGACAACTACTTCGCGTTTGTTCTTTGCTACGACGGTGCCTTCGATTACCTCACCGTCTGCGATGTGTGAAAGTGAATTTTCGTAAGCCGCTTTGGTGGCTTCCAGATCTACGTCACCCTCGTTGTCGCTCTCAAAAGCGTCCCAGTCAAAAGTGGCGTTGTCTGCGGATGCATTGTCTGCCTTGGGGGCCTTTACCTCTTCCTGTACAGGCTGGTTGACCTCTTCCTGCAGCTGCTCCTGCTCGAGTTTGTTTTCTTCGTTCATGTTAAATTAAAGTTTTGTTTAACAAGTAATTAGACATTATTTATAGACCCTTCCCACGCGCATGTCACGCGCAAAGGGAGCGCAAAGATATAGAAAAATCCTTAAAATGCAAACAGAATCAGCTCCTTACAACATTTTGCGGCGGCGGAAAATGATGATTACCATGAGCACGAGCATCAACATTAGGGAGATAATCATCACAAAGTCCCAGATACCGCCAATAAGGGGGAGCTGTACGTTCATGCCGTAGATGCTGGCCACCAGCGTGGGTGGCATCAGCAATAGGCTCACCAGCGTAAAAATCTTCATTATCTTGTTCTGCTCTACGTTGATAAGGCCCAGCACTGTGTTCTGCAGATATTCCAGACGTTCGAAATTGAAATCTGTATGATTGATAAGGGAGGTAATATCCTTCAGCAGGCCGGAGAGCTTGTCGTTGATTTCGTCGGGCGTCTTTTCGCTCTTGAGCACGCTGGAAATCATTCGCTGCTTATCCACGATGTTCTCGCGAACCATCATTGTGTTTTCCTGCAACTGGTTGATGTCTATCAGGAAGTCTTCGTTTACATCCTCGCCCATGCTCACGCGGCGGCTGTACTGCTCCAACTCCTTGCTCATCAACTCAATCATATCGGCATCCAAGTCGATGCGGTTATCCAGGATGCCCACCAGAACGTGGAAGCCGGTGGGGTAATAGCGGATACCGGCGGTGATGCGGCGCTGGATATCGGTAAAGCTGCGCAGGGCAGCCTGACGCACAGAGACTATGGTTTTGCCGGAAAGGATAAAGGATACCGACTCCATGTTGTAGTTCTCCGGGCTGGGAATCAAGAAGTTGGTATTGATGAATATGGAGGTGTCATCCTCGCTGTAGCGGGAAGAACTCTCGATCTCCTCTGCCTGGGCGCGGGTCTGCAGGGTGGTGTTCAGATAACTCTCAACTGCACGCTTCTCCTCCCCTTCCGGATCAAACAAATCGAGCCACAACACGCTCTCGCGCGGCAGCGTCTTGAGAATTTCCAGATTGTTGGTGGATTCAAACTTTGATTCCTGGTTCCTGTAAAAAATTTCGATCATAAATCTCCATACATAACGGGTTGATAACTGGGGTGATTAACCAACAGATATCAGCAACCGTTCTCGAGGAGACGTCTTTACGAATTTTATGTTCAGAACAGAAATCATTTATGATTTTGAAATTGCCCCGCAAAGGTACGTATTTTTTCTAAAAAACAAGGTGTTCCAGCAAAATCTTGACACCTATGGCTATGAGGATTATACCGGCCACGATACCGGCCTTGTTTCCCAGCACCTTCTCAAAGGCGCGGCCACCCAGAAGTCCCGTCGCAGCCACCAGCGCCGTTACAACGAAGATAGCGCCAAAGGTGACGCCCAGTTTGACGGCAGGCAGCGCCATCATTGCCAGTGAAATCCCCACCGCAAGGGCATCTATGCTGGTGGCGATCCCTGCCACAATCAGCGGGCCAAAATGCATCAGGTCGGCCTTTTCTTCTTCTGCGGGGCGCAGCGCCTCCACAATCATCTTTACACCGATGAAGAGCAGCAGGCCAAAGGCTATCCAGTGATCCACCGACTCTATCAGGGACAGACACGCCGCCCCGAGTGCCCAGCCCACGGCGGTGAGTGCCGCCTGTATGAAGCCGAGCGTCAGATCAATCTTAAGATGACCGCCCAGGCCTATTTTTCCACCCGCTGCGCCAAAGGCCATGGTCACCGCCAGAGTGTCGGCGCACAGCCCCAGGGCCAGCAGAAATATTTCCAGATATGACATTTAGATACTGAATAACTGACGGTTTACTATTGCCTTGCCAAGGGTGAATTCATCTGTATATTCCAGATCGTCGCCAAACGCGACGCCCCTGGCTATGGCCGATACCTTTACCCCGCTGGGAATCAGCTGTCTGTAGATATACAAGGCGGTGGTCTCCCCCTCCATATTGGTATCCAGGGCGAGGATTATCTCGCGTATCTCTCCCTGCGCCACCCTCTCTACAAGAGCCTTGATGGGCAGGTCATCGGGTCCTATGCCATCCATAGGGGAAATAATGCCGCCCAGAACATGGTAGAGGCCGTGATACTGGCCGGTATTCTCTATGCTGAGCACATCCCGCAGACTCTCCACCACGCACACCGTACTGCGGTCGCGCGAGTTGTCGCTGCAAATGGGGCACAGACCGCTGTCGCTTATCATATTGCAATCGGGACAGTAGCGGATATTTGTCCGCATATCGAGTATTGCAGAGGCGAACTTCTCCACATTGGCTGCAGGCTCCCTGAGCAGGTGCAGGGCATGGCGCAGGGCGCTCTTGCGACCCACACCGGGGAGCGAAGCTATCTGGTCCACAGCTTCTTCCAGCAACTTTGACCTATAATTTACCTTGTACATCGCACAAGTTTCGCATTTATCATTATACTTAATGTTTGAGCGATAGGTGTATGCGAAACTTTTTCCTACCGCACATTCTTTTATGTTTGTCCCCAACCCTATATCCCTTCCCCAGGGAAGGGACTTTTTCCTACGCCTTACGGCTTTAAAAAGGTCGCTTCGCTACTCGCGAAGCCCATATACGTTTTCTCTATATGCTTTGGCGGCCTTGCGGACTGAGCCGTGCCTTTGAATCAGCTCCATGGCGCTTTCGCGGTCAAGGGCGGGGAACTCTTTCATAAGCGAGGCGGCGGCCTTTTCAAGGGCGCTGTCACCTTTTTCAGGGGAGCCGCCGGCAGAGACAACGCCACTCTGCGCCAGCGCCAGGGTCAGCAGAGCGTCCAGTGCCATCTGCAGCGCGGTGTGCACCTTAAGGAGATGGTTCTCCCCTGCTGTTTCAAGAGTCATGGTGATTGGCATTTCCGATGCCGAAGCCACGCTGGAGACACTTTCACATGTTATGCAGGCGGTGAGCATCCCCCTACGGCGCCAGGCCCTCATCTGTGGGGCAAGGGTCGCCGGCGCATCGCAATCCACGGCCACAAAAATGTCGCTCTTTTTCACATCCGTAATTACAGTTGCGTCCGCAGGCAATGCAAAAAACCTTTCGCCGGCGCCATATCCTCCTGGAACGGGGCTGTCACCTCCAAGGCAGAAGATCCGCCCACCGGAGCGCAGCCGCTCCTCCATCTTGAGCGAAAGGCGCCGCATCACGGGTTCTGTCCGTTCCACCGCCTCCGCTACAAGCTTGTTGTTGGAGAATATGGTCTGCAACAAATCCATCTACTTGCCGGAATGGTATTTTACGAGCCCGTCAATGGGTGAAGGGTATATGGGACCCAGCTTAAATCCTGCATTGCGGAATATTTGCTGGATAAAACTCTGGTAAACACCGGCCACGCTCCCCACAAACCCTACCGGATTGCGGCGCGGATCGTAGTGCATCACATTGCGGGTGATGAACTCCTGGAGGCTCTCCACGATAAGGTTTTTCATGTAGGGATGGTTCTGGTGTTCCGCTATGAAGGGTGAAAAACTTGCCAGAAAGCGGCTTGGAGCCTCTTCCCTATATACTTTGCTGACTATATCTGCATAAGTCAGTTTGTAACGCTTGTCAAACTCCTTGCTAAGGGCAATGGGCACCAAGCCTTTTATATAATCTGATATGAGCATCTTGCCCATATAGGCGCCACTCCCCTCGTCACCAAGGATAAATCCGCCCGCCTTTGCCGCAGAGGTCATATTCTTTCCATCCCACCAGCAGCAGTTGGAGCCTGTCCCAAGGATGCAGGCGATGCCGGCGTTATCTCCGAACAGGGCGCGGCAGGCCGCCAGCATATCGCTCTCCACAGCAATCTCCGCCCCTGGGAACACCTCCGCGAGGCACTCTGTGAGGGTATCATTCAGGTCACCCACTACCCCGGCGCCATAAAACCATATCTTGTCGACAGAAGCCCCTGCCACCGGCAGGACCTCCTTCTTAAGAATCTTCTTAATCTGCGCAGGTTTGATATAGAGCGGGCTGACGCCCACGGTTTTAACCTCGCCGACGCCACCGGCTCCAATCACACGCCACTCTGTGTTGGTAGCGCCGCTGTCTGCAATTAACTGTATCATATTATACTGTGATCTTCTTCCCAGACTCCGTTTTTCTTCCAGTTGAAAAAGCCGATGACCGCCATAACCACATAACAAGTGAACAACACTGCAGTGGGATACATCCCCATATTGAAATAAATAATGACTGCAACCAGGTCAAACACAAACCACATCACCCAGGAGATAATGTAACGACGGCCTGTGTAGAAAGTTGCCAGAATGGTATTGGTAGAGAGGAGAGCATCAACCCAAGGCCTCCACGCAGGGGCATCGGCAGAAACCTTTGCCAGCAGATAGTGGAGCAGGAAAAACACCCCCACTGCAACTGGTATGGAGACAAGCCCCACCTTCCACTCGAACGGCCGTATCATAATCTTTCCCTCATTCTCTGTCCCCGCCTCACGATGTTTGCTCCGGGTCCAGTCTATCAGGCCATATATTCCAGCCCCTATGAGATATCCCTGAACACCAGCCATGGCATATAGCCCATTATGGATATACACTGCAAGATAGGCCACCGCCGCCAGAATTGAGAGATACCACATCAGCGGTTTCTGGAGAATCTGAAATATCACATAGGCGAATGCTATTCCAGCCGCCACATATTCAAAATAATGGAGAAAAACGTCCAGTGTCATACCATTCTAAGATTACCGTGCGAAGATAGTAAATATCGAATATTTTTTCTATCGCGGTCAACCATCGAAAACAATAGAAAAACAAACTGTATATTTGCGAGAAAAGACCGGACGATATGATTGACGAGAAGAAAGCACTGGAGCTGATTGCCGTGTCGCATGCTATTCTTTTCGTAAATATGTGATAATTGATTTGTAACATGTCTGATATTGAAAAGATACAGTTATTCGAGCAGAAGAAGATTCGCACCGCCTGGGATGAAGATAGACAAGAATGGTTCTTCTCAATTGTCGATGTCTGCGGAGTCCTGGCCGAAAGCAAGGATTATGACACAGCCAGGAAATACTGGGCCAAGTTGAAAGAAAGGCTCATTGCCGAAGGAAATGAGTTGGTGACAAATTGTCTCCAACTGAAAATGGTCTCTCCCAAGGATGGGAAAAGGTATAATACCGACGTGGCGGATATGGAAGGAATGTTTCGCATCATACAGTCCATCCCCTCAAAGAAAGCCGAGCCCATCAAAGTTTGGATGGCCTCAGTGGCCGCAGAGCGAATAAACCAGGCCATAGACCCGGAGCGTAGCATTGACCAAGCTATTGTCGATTACCGCAGGCTGGGTTATTCCGAAGCTTGGATTACGCGCCGTATTAAGACCATAGAAATCCGGAAAGGCCTTACGGACGAATGGAAGCGCGGCGGCGTAACCAAAGAAATAGACTTCGCCTTCCTTACGGACCTTATGTCCAAGACCTGGAGCGGTATGACCACGCGCGAGTACAAACGCTACAAAGGCCTCACCAAAGAAAACCTGCGCGACAATATGACCAATATGGAGTTGCTGCTCAACGCCCTGGCCGAAGAATCCGCCACCCAACTCAGCAAAGAGCACAACCCGGAGGGACTACAAGAAAATGCCGGTATAGCCAAGGATGGGGCCGAAGTTGCCAGAAACGCCCGCGAAGACCTTGAAAAGCGCATCGGCCACAGCATAATCTCCTCGGAAAAAGCCATTGACCACATTCAATCTCCAGAAGAACTACCATTCCAAAGACCGGAAGATCAATAACCCAAAAACTATCCCGCTTCGGCCCCGAATGGGCAGCTGGATAGAATTACAGAAGCATACTGTCAATCCATCGCCGGACGGACGGAATGGCTGGTTTTGCAGGCAAAATTGCCCGCAAAAAAGGACTCTATACGGTCTGAAGGATGGCGGGCCTGATGAAAGAAGCAGGTCTTCCAGCGCCTGAGTACCGGACAGAAGGTGTCTTTACAAAACAGACCGACATCCCCCCCAAATGTCATAGAAAAAGTCGGAGATAATGTCGGAGAAAAGACGGCGAAAACACTTAAAGGAAAGGCTAAACGCGAGGAGGACATCATAAGCCTAATGCGCTCTAGCCCTACTATCTCATTCGCCGAACTTGCTTTGGCCCTCAATGTCGCGGAAAGAACTATTGCAAGAGACATTGCCCGTCTTCGCAAAGAAAACAAGATAAAGAGACAAGGCGGCGATAAAGGTGGCGAGTGGGTTATTCTCTAGTTTTTTGTATGCTCTTTTCGCCAAATACCTAAGCATAACCGCATAAGAAAAAGAGCGAGCCGCAGCCCGCCCTTGATGTTCTCACAACGGAATAATCCTTATTGTGAATGGCTTCATTTTCAATTGCGAATCTATGGAACTTTTTAATAAAAAGCAAATATTGACTATATTTGAAAGCATTGAAAAGCATTCAGCAAGATGAAAAAAATCCTTGGGCTAGACTTAGGAACGACCAGCGTTGGCTGGGCGATGGTAACACAGGCCGATAACAATAATGAGAGGTCTTCTATTCTTGGCTGCGGCTCAAGAGTCGTGCCTATCTCCGTAGATGAGAAAGACAGTTTTGAGAAGGGAAAAGCATCAACTACTAATGCAAACCGAACACTCAAACGGGGAATGCGCCGCAACTTGCAACGACGTAAACAGAGACGAGACAATCTCGTTGCTATTCTCAAACAACAAGGCTGGATAACAGACACGACCCTATTCTCGGAAGTCGGCAAAGGCAGTACCTACGACACTTTACACTTAAGAGCCAAAGCTGCCACGGAGCAAATCACCCTATCTGAATTGGCACGGGTGTTTCTTGCTATTTGCAAGAAGCGTGGTTATAAAAGTTCTAGAAAGATAGATGCAGACGAAGATGGTCAGTTAATCGATGGGATGCAGATTGCGAAGTCATTATTTACCGATGGCATCACGCCTGCTCAATATGCGAAGAAGGTGTTAGATTCCGGCAAAGCGGCACGGTTTGATTTTTACAGATCTGACTTGGAAGCCGAGTTTGACCGCATATGGAATAATCAGAAACAGTATTATCCAAGCGTACTCACCGACGACTTCAAGAAGCAACTAGCTAGACAAGGGCGGTCAGGCTCATCCAAGTTATTTTTCTCGAAATACACTATTTATACTGCAGACAACAAAGGAAAAGAACGGAAAGTACAGGCAATCGAATGGAGAATTGAGGCTCTAAGCAAAAAGCTGCAGCCCGAAGTGATGGCATACGTAATATCCGACATAAGAGGTGAAATTTATAATTCAAGCGGTTATTTAGGCGAGATAAGTGACCGAAGCAAAGAATTATTCTTTAGCGGGGAGACTATTGGCCAATATTTATACCGTTCCCTCCAGGAAAATCCACAATTCAGCACGAGAAACAAAGTCTTTTACCGCCAGGACTACATAGATGAGTTCAATATAATTTGGGAGGTTCAATCGCAATTTCATCCAGAACTTACTCCAAAACTCAAAAAGATCATATCGGATGAGATTATTTTTTATCAAAGACATTTAAAGTCCCAGAAGGGCCTTATCTCTTTCTGCGAATTCGAGAGCCGTAAGATAAAGGTCCTTGTCGACGGAAAGGAAAAGACTAAAACCACAGGTAGTCGCGTTGCACCGCGATCATCATTATTATTCCAAGAATTCAAGATCTGGCAAGTTCTAAACAATTTAGCATTTATTGACAGGGCGACAGGTATCTCTACACCCCTCTCAATAGAAGAGAAATCTTTGTTGGCAAAGGAACTCACCATAAAAGCCAGAATGAGACATGGCGATGTATTGAAACTGTTTGGTAAAAACGGCCGCAGATACAAGTTGAACTATGAGTCGATTGAGGGGAACAACACTATTGCCGAGTTGTATGCAAAGTACATAGAAATCATTGCTGACTCCGGACATGATACTAATGACTTGGAGAAGATGTCTTATCATGATGCTTCCGCATTCGTCACGGAGGTGCTTTCTTTTCTTGGCTGCTCTGCCGACATTTTCTCCTTTAATAGCTCTCTACATAAAGAAGAATATGAGCAGCAACCTCTTTTCAAGCTATGGCATCTTCTTTATTCGTATGAGGGCGATAATTCCAACACGGGCAACGAGTCTCTCATCGCAAAAATCTCAGAAATTACTGGTCTGGAGCGAGATTATGCAAAAGTAATTTCAACAGTCAAGTTTAAACAGGACTATGCCTCTTTAAGCCATAAAGCAATAAGTAAGATACTCCCCTTCTTGAAAGAGGGGTATTGCTATTCTGATGCCTGCAAGATGGCCGGGTATAATCATTCTCACTCCCTTACTCAGGAAGAGTTAGACAATAAAGACTTTGTCGACAGACTTGAGATTCTCCCTAAAGGAGCCCTGAGGAACCCTGTTGTGGAGAAGATCATAAATCAGATGATTAATGTAGTTAATGCAGCATCTGACGCCTACGGTAAGCCAGACGAGATACATATCGAATTGGCCAGAGAGCTTAAACAAAATGCCAAAGAAAGGGAAAAGGCTACCAATGCCATTGCGGCCAATAATCGTAAAAACGAAGAATACGAAGAAATCCTAAGGTCGTCCTTTGGTCTAAAATCCGTAAGAAAAGCTGACATCCTTCGATATCGATTGTATGACGAGCTTAAGGAAAACGGATATAAGACTCTTTATTCCAACAAGTTCATCTCCCCTTCTATTCTTTTTTCCAAGGAAATAGATATCGAGCACATCATTCCGCAAGCATTGATGTTTGACGACTCATTTGTCAATAAGACTCTTGAGTTTAAGGATATTAACATTGAGAAAGGGCGAAAAACAGCCAATGACTATGTAAAAGGGAAATATGGTACTGATGAATACGAACAATATCGCTTGCGAATAGATGATCTTGCTAGTCGTGGCGCAATCAGCGACAAGAAGCGCAAGTACTTACTTATGACAGAGAGCGAAATACCATCAGGCTTCATAGATAGAGACCTTAGAAATTCTCAATATATATCGAAAAAGGCGCTGGAAATACTTCAAGACTATGTAAGGGATGTTGTTCCAACAACCGGGTCCGTTACGAGTCGTCTGAGAGAAGAGTGGCAACTTGTAGATGTTATGAAGGAGATAAATTTCGAGAAGTACCAAAAGGCTGGCAAGACGTATATAGAAGAAGACACTGACGGCCGCAAGATTCAAAAGATTGAAAATTGGACAAAGAGAAACGACCATAGACATCACGCCATGGATGCCATAACAATCGCATTTACCCGACCAGAACACATCAACATATTAAATAATCTCCACGCAAAAAGCGACAAGGGCTCTAGTTTCTACGGACTCTACCTAAACCACACTGTAGATACTGGGAAAAAGCGGATTTTTACACCGCCAATGCCACTTGACGAATTACGCCAAGCATTCAAGAAGAGCCTTGACGCGGCGATTATCTCCATAAAAGCCAAAAATAAAGTCGTCACCAGAAACGTCAATAGGACAAAAAAGGCAAACGGAGAAAACAAGAAGATAGAACTCACCCCACGAGGCGAGCTCCACAAAGAGCAGGTGTATGGCCGCAGACAACGCTATGCCACATCTGACGTTACAGTCGGAGCGAAAATGAATGCCGATGTTATTTTAACCGTCGCATCCAAAAAGATAAGAGAAGCTCTTCAAGCAAGATTAGATGAGAACGGCGGCGATTCAAAGAGAGCATTTACAGGCAAGAATTCACTTGAAAAGAATCCTTTATATATCGATGCTGCACATACGATAGTAGTTCCGCCTAAAGTCAAATGTGTTCGCTTCGACACTTATTTCAGTATACGCAAGGATGTCGCTCCAGACCTAAGCGTCGATAAGATTGTAGACAAGAAAGCGCAGGCCAAGATTAAGGCGCGTATTGCCGAATGCAACGGAGATGTACGGGAGGCTTTGACCAACTTGGAGCAGAAGCCAATCTGGCTAGACGATGCTCATACTATCCCTATTAAAAAGGTGACTATTGGGGAGAACTTTGACTTGTACGCTATTAGAGATAAGCGAGACAAAGATGGGAAACTGATTATGGACAAAGACGGGAATACGATTCCTAATGATTATGTCAACCTTAGAAACAATCACCACGTAGCTCTCTACCGTGATACCGAAGGACAAATTCAGGAAGTTGTAGTTCCCATGTTTGAAGCTCTGAATAGGGTAAATATGCATTTGCCGATTGTTGATAAGACACACAAGAGTGATTCTGGCTGGACATTCTTGTATAGCATAAAGGTTAATGAGATGTTCGTTTTTCCTGATGAACAATCTGGTTTTTATCCTCAAGAGATTAATTTACTGAATCCAGCGAACCTGCCAATTATTAGCAGACATCTCTTTAGAGTGCAAAAATTGGCCAAGCGAGACTATTGGTTTAGACATCATTTGGAGACAACTATTGATGGAAATGACAAACAATTGAAAGGAATCACCTGGAATCGCATTACTAACATACAGTTAATGAATAATGTCGTAAAAGTTCGAGTAAACCATATCGGTCAAATAGTAGCAGTCGGAGAGTATGATTAAACGCACCCTTTACTTCGGAAACCCTGCATATCTTTCCATTAAAAATGCTCAACTTGTCATCAAAAAGCCAGATGACGGTGATTTACCTTCTGACGATGAGCTTCGCAACGCAATAAGGACCATCCCGATAGAAGACATCGGGGTGGTCATTTTGGATAATAAGCAAATAACCATTACATCGGCTGCCATATCCGCCTTGCTGGACAACAATGTAGCATTGATTACTTGCAACGAGAAATCTATGCCGACAGGGCTTGTCCTGCCACTGGAATCTCATACCCTTCAGACAGAACGCTTCAGATATCAACTTGACTCTTCTCTCCCATTACGCAAACAGCTATGGCAACAAACTGTTCAGGCCAAGATTCGCAATCAGGCCGCCGTGTTGAAATATGTTACCGGCAATGACGCTCGTAATATGCTAATATGGGCAGCTGATGTTAAGAGCGGGGACAATGGAAATTTGGAGGCGCGGGCAGCTGCGTTTTATTGGAAAAATATATTTCCCAACATAGCAGACTTTTCACGAGACAGATACAATCCAGCCCCCAATAATCTTCTCAACTATGGATATGCCATTCTCCGGGCAATAATAGCGCGATCGTTAGTTGGATCAGGTCTTCTTCCAACAATGGGGATACATCATCATAATCGTTATAATGCCTATTGCCTTGCCGATGACATAATGGAACCATATCGGCCATATGTAGACATACTGGTCTCAGACATAATTAAGGAGCACGCTACCCCACCAGAATTAACAAGAAATATTAAAGCTCAATTGCTCAACATTCCTGTATTGGACGTTAATATTGATGGTCACCGTAGCCCTTTAATGATTGCTGCAACTACTACGACAGCTTCTCTATACAAATGTTTCTCCGGGGAATCTAGAAAAATACTGTACCCGGAGTTATGATAACTCGTCTCAGCGAGTACCGTGTTATGTGGATTCTTGTTTTTTTTGACCTCCCTACCGAAACCAAAAAAGAACGAAAGGCGGCTGCATTATTCCGCAAGAATCTCATACAAGATGGGTTCACTATGTTCCAGTTCTCCATTTATATAAGAAACTGTCCATCAATGGAGAATGCGCAGATGCACGTCCGGCGTGTCAAAGCAATGCTCCCCGATTATGGCAAAGTCGGCATCATCTGCATAACGGAAAAACAATTCGATAGTATGGAATTATTCTTAGGGAAGAAGAATTCGGAATTACCCTTCATCGGACAGCAGCTCGAGTTGTTTTAACGATTTTTCTAATCCTGCGACCCACACCAACAGTCTGACTCTCAGCATTTTGCCAAGGGTCAGGTGTTGTGACGATGTCAAAGATAGAAAAAATGAAAGCCATTCACAACACGATGCATTAGAGGATGCGAAGGCCGTTGGTGTTGTGACGATGTCAAAGATAGAAAAAATGAAAGCCATTCACAACGTGCGCCTCATAGGGCACTCCGATGTCGCGGTGTTGTGACGATGTCAAAGATAGAAAAAATGAAAGCCATTCACAACAATGCGCTTCGCTTCCGCTTCCGCTGCTTGGTGTTGTGACGATGTCAAAGATAGAAAAAATGAAAGCCATTCACAACTTAGTGCGCACGCGGATGCGCGCGCACGCGGGTGTTGTGACGATGTCAAAGATAGAAAAAATGAAAGCCATTCACAACATAAGGATTTTGGCACTATAACATTACGTGGTGTTGTGACGATGTCAAAGATAGAAAAAATGAAAGCCATTCACAACTATTTGACCGTTTCCGCGACAATCAATGAAGGTGTTGTGACGATGTCAAAGATAGAAAAAATGAAAGCCATTCACAACATCTTCCGCATCTTCATATACTGGACAATCGGTGTTGTGACGATGTCAAAGATAGAAAAAATGAAAGCCATTCACAACATATTCAAGCCGGTAGAGATGCTATCGCCTGGTGTTGTGACGATGTCAAAGGTAGAAAAAATGTCGTTATCAATCGCATAGCGCCACGGCTACGCGAAGTCGTGAGGCGGCAGTTGTCTCAAAGAAACCGTGGGCGCCCGTGCCCTCGTAAAACGGGAGGGGCCCGCAAGATGCTAGTTATCGCGCAGCGATGACGTAGCAGATTGTGGGAGGGATGAAGTGAGCTGAAAGCGAACGGAAGTTTCTAGAGACAATCTGCCGCCGGAGCGAAGCGGAGCTGTGGGGCGAACTGAATAAAAAAAGCGAAGGAACAAAATAGTTCCCTCGCCTTTTATTAATAACGTTTGGTAAGATTATTCGCCGATGATCTTGACTTCGAGGACGCGCTCGCGCTCGCGAACCTGATCCCAGTCGATGAAATATACGAAACCGAAGTCACCGAGGCTGAGCTTGCCCTCGTCAATCATGAGAGTCTCGCTGCGGCCAAAGAAACTGCTGCGCAGGTGGGCGTCGGTATTGAGGCTGCCACGCTCTACCTCACCGGGGTGTGCAAGTGCAAACTCAATATGTTTGGGACCCGGATGCAGGTACTGGCCTTCGTAACGGCAGGTGGGGACAAGTTTCTCCATGATGTTGATAAGATCCTGCTGCAGAAACTCACGGTTGAAATAGGTAACGTCGTGAGAGCACTCCTGAATCATTACAGAGCAGGTGGTGTGGTGTGAATAAAGCACGCAGATACCGTCCTTGATGCCGCTCTCGGCAACAATCTTCTTAACCTGGTCGGTTACATTGTGGAAATCGGGCATGTGGTCCTTGGACTGGACTGTTACTTTACCTTTGAAAATTTTCATTTTACTAAATCTTTAATTGTTAATTAATATGGTTGTTCAGTAATCTCTATTTGTGGGTTTCGTCCCAGGCCCGGCGCACGGCGCAGATCATCTCTTCCATGGCCGCTTCCGGATCCTCTGCCCTCATAACGCCACTGGTGGTGCCAGTGGCATCAGCTCCGGCACGGATCACGTTATATACATCCTGGCCGCACTTTATGCCGGCAGCCTGGAGCACCTGAATCTCGGGATTCACCTTCTTGATGGCGGCAGTTGTTGCCCTGACATATTCTTCGTCGCTGGTGACGCCGGTGCCGATGAGCTCCGAGGGCTCTGCGACTATGATGTTGGGATTAAGCAGCGCCACAGCCTCGGCCTCTTTGAGTGAGTCGGCGCAGATGATGGAGACCAGCCCCACCTCGTCCGCGCGCTTAACGGAGGCAGCCAGATCGGCAAGGGTCACCGGCTTCTCTGCATGGTTAAGCATCACGGCGTGGGCACCGGCAGCCTTTACAGCTTCTGCAAGGATGGAACCCTGTCCGCGGCCCACCGGAATGGGATCGATGTGCTGCGCCACTATCACTATGTTCTTTGTCTCGTGTGCAAGCATATACAAATCCGACGGCTGGGGAGTCATCAGGATGCGTACATCATACTTTGCGGCTGCAGCGTCGGCAGCCTTGGCCAGCTTCAGCAGCCTCTCGCCGTACATATAGGCCTTGGGACCTATCTCAAAGAACGGCGGTTCTATCTTAAAACCTTTGTACATGGGCGTTTATTTATTCAGTTTTGCACCTACAGCACCGCCGGGATGGATCAGGGCGAACTGCTCCAGGGTATAATCGGTCATAACCATCAGTGCATTGAGCATCGCGTCGAACAAGGCGATGGTAACCACATAACTGGTGGTAGCCATGGTGTTGAGACAGTCGCTCTCGCGCTCAATCTTCATCGGAACCACAATCTGTGACTTCTGGGCCAGGATGGAATTCAGGTTCTCTGTGACACCAATCAGCGTCACACCCTTCTTGTTGCAGACATCTATGATGGGGAGCAACTCTGCGGTTTTTCCGCCACGCGAAACCATCACTACCACATCACCCTTTTTCATGCAACCCATGCCGCCGTGCACCGCCTCTGCGGGAGAGAGGAACTGGGCGCCACGCTCTATACAGCAGAGGGAGTGGGCAAACTTCTTTGCGGCGATGCCGGATGAACCGCTTGCGCAGGTGGTAATCCTGGGGGCGGCGGCCAGCGCCTTGACAGCCTCATAGAAACTGTCCTCGTCCAGATATCCGGCGATATCGGCGATAGCCTTGGCCTCTATCTGAATGGACTCGCGGGCCCTTGCTATCACATCTTCTTTTGTCATTTTCATATCGATATGCTTTTATACCATTGTTTGTATTGTTCTACTTCTTCTTTTTGCGGATGGATAGTGCTCTCAAACACGACCTTTCCGGACGGATTGCCGGCCGCCAGCATGGCCGCCCCTTTAGTGGCCAGTTCACCGGAGGATTGAATGAGATAATCCCTCTGCAACAAATCGGCCTTGATCTGCAGCCAGAGCCGGTTGCGCGCACCGCCACCGGAAGGAATCACCTCACGGGCAGCACCTTCGCCGTCCAGCAAATCCACAAGAGACTTGAGCGTAGCTGCGGTGGATTCAAAGATTGCACGAAGGAAATGACCCGGCGTATGACTGGGTTGCACGTTCTTGAAACCCTCCAGGCCAGGATAGCTGTCGCTCCTTGGCAAGGCCACAAGGCCGTCGGAGCCTGCGGGCACTTTGCAGGCCAACTCCTCCAGCTGCGGGATTGTAAGCTGCGGCGCATAATTCTTCTGATACCACTCTACTGCTGTTGCGCCGTTACCGTTAAATGCCAGCTGGAAAAACCAGCCGTTCTCCAGTCCGCGGGCGGTAATAACCCCTCTACGAGGGGCATACCCTTCACGATAACCCACACAAGCCAGCACCGTTCCGGTGGATTCACTGATGCGCCCCCCGGCAGTTATACCAGCCCCGATTGCCACGGCATAATGGTCAAGACATCCGATATAAAACGGAGTGCCAGGTTCGAGTCCGGTCTTTGCAGCACCTTCTGGGGTGACCTGCCCGGCAAAGGTACCTGTAGCCAGCGGCTCAGAGAGCATATCCTCCCTGAGGCCGATAGCCTTGAGCGCCTCGGGCCACCATGAGCCTTTTGAGACATCCAGCATCGCCGTAAGGGAGGCGGTTGTCATATCCCCCGCCCTGCGAGCGGTGAGGCCATAGACAAGGTAGTCGGAGATGGTCATCACTGCTGCCGTACGGCTCCATATTTCAGGCCGGTTTGTACGGAACCAGTCCAGTTTGGCAAGCATGAATTCGCCGTCCGGGACTATTCCGAGACCGGTCTTCTCCATAAAGTCGGGGCGTGACGCAAGCCTCTTCAAAGGGTCGCAGCCGCTTGCAGCGCGGCCGTCGGGCCAGAGCACCAGAGGGGTCAGCGGCTCCATGGCCCTGTCCAGCAAGATAAAGCTGTTTGCCTGGGACGAATAGGATACGCCATCAATTGCGGAGGCAGGAATTCCGGCATCGGCCAAAGCACCTGTCACCGCTGTACGCAAAGTATTCCAAAAATCATCTACATGCAGCTCGCATAGGCCGTTAGCGGTATTTTTCTGGACAAAGGCGCGACCAAGGCCGCACTGGCGCCCGGTTTCGTCCCAGACACCAGCCTTGAAATACGAGGTTCCCAGATCTATGCCCAGAAAACGACCCATCACTACATGCTTTCTATCAGTTTTTTGGTTTCGTCGAGCATAGTGTATCCGGCAGAGATGTCAAAGAACGAGTTGCCGGATTCGTAATATCTCTTTTCTACCGCTTCGCGGGTCACGACGTAGCCCTGAAGGTCACCATTGGCGTAACCTATCAGCGAAACGTTCTTGAATTCGCTCTTGAGGGCAAGGCCAAACTCCACGAATATCTCGCCGGGCCATGCTGCAAACTTCCAGTCACCAACCTTGATAACTTGTATCTCTACCGGCAGGCAAGATGCATAAACATCTTCCAGCTCGTGATTGGCGGCAAGGGTAGCCAGCAGCAGCGCCTCTTCGCTCCCGAACCAGTCGACCTCGGCGGTGCGGGTTTCACGCGGATCGGAAGTTGCATCGGCTTTCAATTGCTCAAAATGTGCTTTTGCACGGTCGCGGTTGGCGGTGGCCCACTCCACGGAGGGCATATTGCGGCGAGGAAGAACCAGATTCTTTCCGGCAACGGCCAGATCGAGGCTGCGGTCAAAGATTACCCCTTTCCCGGCCTGTGAGATAATGGACGCTGCTACAATCTCGCCCAGGCGCTGTGCCTCGGAGAAATTGTTGCCGTGGGTCACGTGGCGGGGACTCTGGTCGCCGGAGGTGCCTGTAAAGTAAGCTACCGGGCATCCCTCCCCCAGCATCTCCTTGCGGAGCAGTTCGCGGGTGTAATGCGGGAAATCTGCAGAGCAGAGCCTTGAGTCTTCATGCAGCACCGTCGGGTGCATGCAAACCACCATCATCGCGCAGATGTATTTCTTGTCCAGACCGCGAACCAGCATGGTGGGCACCTGCATGTCTTTGGGACCTGCAGGGTCGTGACGGTTGGTTCCCAGTCCGGTGGCATCGCCCATAACAAAGCCGATTTCTGCCTCGCGGGCAGACTCATAGGCCTTGATGCCGGCCTTCACGGATTGTGCCACCACAAACTTCATATACTCCATATCTGCAGGCGGAACGACCTTGTCTTTGCGGCTGATAACCACATCGAACGGAGTCGGAGCTGAGTGGGTATGGGTAACGGAGATCATTATGTTAGCGCAGGGCACGCCCGTCTTTGCAGATATGCCGCTACGGATGGCCGCTACCTGCGCCTTGTTGAGATAGAGTATGTCGTGGGTAATGAAGAATACCTGGCGCTTGCCGTTATCCAGATAGAGGGCGGTGCAGGTCAGCGGGTCATGGGCCCCTTCGCTCATGCGCTCCACGTAGGGATATCCGTAGAGGAACTGCGAGTCTTTAGGGGTGATTTCTTCTATTGCCGCACCCGCATTGATTGTTGCACTTGCCATATCCTAGTATTCGTTAACCCAGTCGGGTTCAATATTCTTGGCGATGGTTTCTGAAACGAATACCGACGTCGGTACGGTCTGCATTATGGACTCGGGGATACGGGGGCTCACCGGACCGTGCAGCACCAGACGGGTTGTGAAGCGCTGCCATGCGGAAGATGTACCATGGATGGTGATGGCGTGGGTATCGTGGCGATACTTGGCTGCAAGCACGTCGCGCGGGCCGATTGTGGCGGCTTTGGGCGGCACTGCTGCCAGATTGCCGCTGAGGCCGAACGCTCCGTGCAGGGAGTTCTGCGCCAGGGTGAACGGACTCAGGGTGCACACGCGTGCCCCCATCTGCTTCCACTCCTCAAGGGAACCCTGGAATTCGGGTGCGTCGGGCTCTATGAAAGCCAGGTGGCCGGTCCAGCCGGGACCTGCATAAACTATGTCAGCCTCGCCGGCATCGGATATCATCTTGCTGTAGTCGTTGATGTTCTTGTTGCTCAGGCCCACAAAATGGCTCTTCTCGGGGCGGAGTTTCTCGTCCAGCTCATAGTAGAAGTTATTCATCATCGCGTAGGTGAAGCCCTGGGGCCAGTTCTCCGGAGCGATGTTGCCATCCTGGTCTGCATACTCGTCCATTGCGAAAGCATAGAGGTTGTGGCAGTCGATATCCAGAGCGTTGCAAAGGCGTGCCACATAGCGGTAGGTTGTCACGGGGTTGGGCAGAATCATCACCACCTTCTTGTGGTTGTCGCTGCTCTCCTTGAGACGCTTTACCATATCGGCAATCATGTAGTGCTCTACGGATGCATCGGGCACTACCTTGATTTTGTAGTCGGGATTGGGGTGTTTCTCCATATCCTCACGCTTGATGGCCGCAACGCGGTCTATCACCTCTTTGTCCCTGAAAGGAACCCACTGGGAAGGCTGGTATATAAACTTAGCTTCTGACATAATTTTATGATTATTAATGATTTTTATAATATTCTTCTCCATTGATCCAGGTGGACTGAACCTCCAGGGCATCGCTTAGGACAACAAAGTCGGCATCGTATCCTGCCGCCAGCAGACCTTTCTGCTTTTCTGCATGGAGCACGAGCGCCGGGTTGTAACTGAGCATCTTGCTGACCTCCACGAGGTCGAGACCCAGGAACTTGACCGCATTGCGGAGCGCCTGGTCCAGGGTGAGTCCGCTGCCGGCCAAGGTATGGTCCTTGACGCTGCGGGCGGGAGCCCCCTTGTAGTCGAAACAGATGTCCCCCACGTTGCCGAAAGTGTAGGTACCAGGCCCGAAGCCTGCCCCTACATTGGCGTCGGTGATAAGGCAGACCTTGCCCGGACCGCCCTGCTTGGCCATCATGGCCATCTTAACCGCAACCGGATCCACATGCACGCCATCCAGGATGAAGTCCACACTGACGCGGGGATCGGCCAGCACCGCCTCCACTATGCCGCTGGGACGCACGCCCGGCTCCGAAACCGGAGGGCAAGGGAAAACATCGTAAAAATGTGTGCAGTGGCGCGCCCCGAGTTCTATTGCCCGCTGAGCCTGCTTCACATTGGCTGCAGTATGGGTCATAAACACCGGAGTGCCGCCCTCTGCCATTATGGGGATCAATTCGTCTATACCGTCAACATCTGGTGAGATGCTGAAGATCACCTTGTAAGGCTTGCCGGCCTCAATCAGGGCGCGGACGCGGTCGGCACCGCCACCCACTATCGCATCTTTGTTAAATGCGCCGGTGAGTGCCAGGAAAGGACCTTCCAGATGGAATCCAAGGATATTTGTTCCAGCCGGAGAGGTGGAAGAGAGGGTCTTCAAAAACTCCGAGTCCTCCCCCATCGGCCTTGGAGAAACGGTGGGGAGGAAACTTGTAACACCATATTGCGGCAACGCGTCGCACATCCCGGCCAGATCCTCCACGCCATTATCCACGAGAAAGTTATTGACTCCGTGGATATGCATATCTATAAAACCGGGAACGATATAGCTCTGGGAACAATCCACCACCTCGCACCGGGGCCGCTCCTCTTGGACTGCGACAATCTTGTCCCCGTCCAACACCAGATAGCCGTTGACTATCGCGGTTTCTGTAACGATTCTGCCTTTTAATGCCTTCATAGCAATTATCTACCTTCCGGTCAATTTGTGGTAGTCCTCCAGGATCTGTGCGCAATAGGCACCCACGCCTACCACATCGGCACCCATACTGATAAAGTTGTAACCCATGTCTATGAGTTCGGGAGCTCCCTGTACGCCACCGGTAGTGCCGGCAAACTTGCCATACTTGTGGGCCAGTTCTGCAACGCGCTTGCGGGTCTGTTTGAGCAGCGGATTGTTAAAGTTAAGCGGGTCACCTATACCCTGGCTGAAATCTGCCGGGCCAAAGAAGAGCATGTCAAACCCGGGGAGGGCAGCAATCTCCTCCAGTTCTTCCAGCGGTTCCGGATCCTCAATCTGAAGGACGGTGAAGCGCTGCTCGTTGGCCTGTTCCATATATTTTGCACCGTCCAGCAGGCAGTAAGCACCATCGGCATTGCCGCCGTCTATGGGACGCCGGCCAACCGGATGGAACTTGGTGTAATAAACAATCTGCTTTGCCTCTGCAAGAGACATGACGTGCGGCACCATAATGCCTGTTGCATCCATCTCAAAAGGTTTGATAAGGTTGCTGTAAGGGCCGCGGGACACACGTACCATAGTGTCGGCGCCATAGGCCTTGGCGGCCAGAATCTGGGCCTTGATGTCCTGCCAGCCGTTCACACAATGCTCACGGTCCAGCCAGAGGCAGTCGAATCCGCTCAAAGCGGCAATCTCGGCGACCTCCATACCGGTCATATTCAGTTTGAAACAGGTAGCCACCTGTCCTGCTCTCATTTTTTCAAGCACTCGGCTTTTGCGCATGTTATCTACCATACTATCTATTTTTTATCTGTTATTTCTATTTTGATGCTTCATCTTTCTTCTTTACGCTGCGTTTGATGAGGATAAGGAATATGACGCTCACAAGGGCGGTGATGGAGACAACCTGGAGTATCAGGCGCATATCTACCCCGTTGTCACGCAGGCCACCTATCACATACACGCCCAGGCCGCCAATCACCGTGGTGAACATATTCATCATACCGTATGCGGTGGCGCGATAACGCTTGTCCGTGGTAGCCACAATAATCGGCATCAGGTTGGTATCCACAAACATACGGCTGATTCCATAAACCACCATAAACCCGACAGCCATCCAGAGTACGACTGAATAACCCGCAAAGAATGCGGCGGGAGCGGCGATGCAGATACCTATGATGGGTATGTTGATGCGGGCGTATTTGTTTTTCTTGCTCCAGTTATCGGCAATCCACCCGCCCAGCAACAGTCCGACAATCTGCCAGGGGTTTAGGAACAAGGTTGCCAGAAGGCCCGCCTTGGTTTCCGGAAGATGGAATGCCTCCTGATAATAGGTAGGAAGCCAGGAACCCTCCACCTGGGCCAGGATGCCCACGATACCCCAGAAGATTGAAAGGTAGATGAAAGAGGGGTTGGTGAACAGGTGCTTGAACGCCTCCGCAAAGGAGGCTTTCTCTTCCACGGGTTTTTCCAATACCGGCTTTGGCTCCTTGGGGGCCTCTTTAAGGGTAAAGAAGGCAAAAATGGTATAAATCACACCCACTATTCCAAAGAGGGAGAATGCATAACTCCAGTCCTGATGAGTGGTGGCCAGATGCGACCCGAGGAAACCGAGGCTGCCGCCCAGCACCAGACCCGACATGTGGAAGCCCGTCGCCCTAGACTGCGTCCGCCCCTTGTGGTAATCCATGATCAGCGCCAGCGCGGCGGGAAGGTAGCAGGCTTCGCTGATACCCAGCGCGATGCGGCAGGCAAGCAGCTGCTCGTAATTAACCACGCGCGACGTAAGCCATGTAATTACCGACCAAGACAGCAGGCTGATGATAATTACTTTGACACGGCTGAACTTATCTGCCAGATAGCCCGCAATGGGGTTGGTGAATCCATACGCCCACAAGAGAGAAGAGAACAGAAGTCCATACTCCTTGTCGGTCATGGGGATGGCCTCTCTGATGGAGAGGCGCATGGTCGCCACCATAGAGCGGTCCAACTGGTTTAATGCGGCTGCGATAAAGAGGACGGCAACAACAAACCACGCGTATCCGGTAGGTTTTTGCTGCAGGTTGGGGTTGGTTTTCTCCATAAGGGATCGGGTTTCACACTGTTGTGAGTTCGAACCCCAAAGATAATCAAAATCCTATTCCGTTATAACTTGAAGCTCAATTTAACCATACCGTTGAAAGGGGCTGCCGGGAAATAGCCGCAATCGTCCCATTCATAGTCATACCACGCATCAGCTACATACTTTGCATTGAGCAGGTTGTTAGCGAATACTGCAATCTTCAAGCGGCCAAAATCATAGCTGGCCGAGGCATTCAATACGTTGTAAGCCGGCAGCTTATGCTCCGGATTTGAGCTGTTGTCAAAATACTGGCTCCCCACCACCTTGTCGGTCAGGGTCAGGTTCAGACGATTGGTAGCGTCCCAGGACGCAGAGAAAGCACCCACATAGCCCGGCGAGAGCATCAGGTCGGTGAGGCTGCCGTCTTCGTGCACTATCTTGTTGAGACTGAAGGTAGAATTCGCCGTCAATAGCAGGCCGTAGAACGGCTTCCAGCCGGCAGAAAGCTCGACACCGCGGCGGTAGCTCTTTTCCACGTTGGCTTTGATTTTATAGCCGCTTGAGGATATCTTGCCGGTCGCCACCAGCTGGTCTTTATATTCCATTAAGTAGAAATTGATGGCACCTGCAAGGATTCCCGCATCATAACGGTAGCCGAACTCATAGTCAAGAAGGCGTTCCGGGCGGACCTCCGACCCCGAAACTATGGCATCCTTAAGGTCGGTCCGACATGGTTCCTTGTGGGCCAGGGCCGCAGAAACATATACATTGCCGTGCATGCCGGCCTGCATGGTAGAACCGACCTTGGCATTGAAGAAATCGTACGGATGATTGCTTTCCAGCACATAATAATCGTCGTCCATACCGGAAATCCTGTACCGGATATGGCGCCACTGGGCGTCGCCGTAAATGTTGAGGCCACCGTCCAGCAGATACAGGGCACCTCTGAGATAGGCCGAGAGGTCCTTCTTGAGGCCGTTGTTGTCGTAGTAGTGCCTCTCTGTATCGACGTCAGGCATTGCCTCAACCCACTTGAGGGTGCCGAAATGGTCGCCGTCGTAAAGTGAGTAGTTGACACCGGCCTGCGCCATTCCACGCCAGGTTTCGTACTTGAGGTTGGCGCTGCCGGCATAGAAGTCGTTGGCCATCTGCTTCATCCTCACCAGGTTACTTTTCTGATCGGTGTCATATCCGTACTTGCTGAGTTTTGTATCCTCCTTGAACTGCTCATACCAGCCGCCGCCACGGGTATAATTGAGGGTGGCGCTGCCGTAGAGATTCTCTGCCAGGCACAGGGAATAGATACCCTGCACGATATGCTGCATATAATTGTCGGTCTCGTTGTCGTAGTAGCACACATTGCCGGCAGCATCGTGATACTCTCCCGCGGGATTGTAACGGCGGTCTGCCTCCATCTGTGCTTTGCTGATACCGTTCCAGGTAATGCCGGTGCGCTGGCGGCCGTGAATATAAATAATCTTGGCACTGCTGCGGCTGCCGTACCAGCTGCCCACCACATTCAGCGAATGGAGCCGGGCAAATGCGTTGCGTATATAACCTTCTGTGCTGTTGTAATTATATACGAAATCCAAGCTGAAGCCGTGACGGCTGCGACCTGTGCCGGCACGAACGCCCGCCATAGCGGTGTAGAAGGAACCGCCAGTGAGGTCAAACTCTGCATACGGCTTGGTCTGCGGGATGGCGGTCTGCAGGTTGAGACTGCTGCCAAAGGCCCCCACGCCATTGATTGAACTGCCCACACCTCGCTGGAGCTGGGCAGAGTTAAGCATAGAAGAGAGCGACGGCAGATTTACCCAGAATACCTCCTGGGACTCTGCGTCATTGTATGTTATGCCGTTGAGGGTGACATTCATGCGGGTCGGGTCGCTGCCGCGGACGCGGATCTTGGAATATCCAAGTCCGGTACCACCCTCATTCACAGAGACCACCGAGGGCTGCAGGTTAAGCATCATCGCCAGGGAAGAGGATGGATTCTGCAAATCCAGCTGCCTTTTGTCCATCTCGCTGAACGCCACAGGGCTCTTCGCATCCACGCGCGAAGCACTTACCACGATACTGTCCAGCGCACTGTGAAGCTGATTGTCTTTTACAGAAAAAATGTCGGAGTCGTCAAGATTCTGCGCCATCAGGCCGGCGCACAGCGGCAGAAGCGCCGCAAGGGCCATCAAATGCTTTTTCATAATGTTTCCTTTACGCGGGTACTAACCCGATCAAGTTCTTTGGGTATCATCTCAGCTTCGCGCCAAAAGTGCGCGACGCACCCCATTTCTGGCGGCAAATATATATCTTTTTCCGGCAATCACAAACGGGAGTAATGGCGTTATATGCTCATGCAGGGCGGGTGTGCCCGCTTTGACCGTCGATATCAGCGCCCAAAGCGGGGCGACCCACTCCACGACGGTTTCTAAACGAACATCGTCCGCTTGTGATTGCCGGGAAAATGTCGTTACCGGTAAAGGATGACGTGGTTACCGAGGCGGTTTGCCATGAAGCGGTTGAATTCGGCACAGTTCGGGAAACGGAAACGGATCTGGGTGCGACAGCGCTCCGGGATATGAGTGTTGCACACTACCTCTCCGTTTGCCTGATATATTCTGTCTAGATTCGGCCCGCCAATCTTCAGAATCTTGCACGGGCCCTCCGGGATGGTTCCCGCGATTCCTATTCCGATGCCTGATTCGAAGTGGCTTGGCAGGGTGTAACTGCTGCACATTGACAGAGGAATGGTGCAATGTGCAAAATCCACGGTACACTCAGCCGGGTTGCTGGAAGAGGGGTTCGCCATGAAGGCAGGACGGCCGGTCATCGCTTTTGCAACTATCAACGTCCACAGTGATGGGATATCGCCCTCGCAACCGGAGACTATACCCTCGTCGCTCAGCCGGGCCAGCGCCAGACAGCTGGTAGTGCGGCAACTCTCCAGAAGGTCGAAACACTTGATTGTCAAGGCCGTGAGTCGGTATCGTCCGCACATAACCTTGAGTGCTCTGTACATACGCTCTGCATCTTCAAGCGCCTTGAGGCTGTAGGTCGGTGATGAATCCTTGGCCGGAGCTTCAGATGCGGTGAAATACTCCTGTTCCAGTTCTCTTATGGGTATCTCTATGAATGTGGCACCATAGGCTCGCGAAACCGCCTCCCGGTCTATCTCTGAAGAAATCAGCCACGATGATGCGCCTCCGATAAGGCCGATCCGCTGGCCGGCAAGGTGTGCCATCACCGCATCCGAATAGATATCGGCACTGGAAATACTATCTCCGGAGTTGCCGGACAGTATGGCAGCGTCTGGTTTGCCGTCCGCAAAGGCAACATGTTGGTGACCAGACGCTCCGCAATTTCTCAAATTATCCGCCGATTCCTCATCCTCCAGCGGCAGATTGATGAGGCGGTGCGCTACTCCGCGCTGCTCGAGGAACGAGGCAATCTCAAACGACGCCGCCAGGCTGTTGTGATAGCCGTCGGAAAGCAGCACAATGGGCCGCGGCAGCTTATCCCATATGCGGGCGAACAGCTCCTCTGTGCCGCCGGTAGCGATGAAGCAGACAGGATTCTCAAGGCCTGAGAGGTCGCTGTCGTAGTTATGGAGAATTATCCCTTCCCCGAAAAACTTGCGCAGTGCATCTTCACGCCGGCCAATCACGCTGGCAACGTCGTGCATCGCAGATGAGAAAACAACAATATTCATATCTTGATGATCGATTTTAACCGCAAAGCCATCCTCGCCGTCGAGATGCCCAACCACCGCCAGGCGAAGTATTTCACGGTCGAGTTTCATGTAATCAAAGATACACCATTTCCGTCAAACGACCGACTTATCATCGTTCAGGTTGACGGGAAATACCTTGGATTTCTCAAAGAATATCATCATCTTCGTATCAAGCGTTACGGCTCTGTCATCATAATGGTGGCTGGAGAGAAGGGGCGACAGGTATTATGATGAATCAGAAAGAGTTTTTCCATCTATGCTCCGACGGCAACAGATCGCCGGACTTCATTATAAGCAAAAAGGACTTTGTTGCGGCCATGAACATTCTGGCCCTATGCGCTGCAAATACGGAGGCAGGAGTAGCCGCGTTTACTATTGAGGATACCCATCTGCATATACTCCTTTATTCGACACGGCAAGAATGCGTCTAATTCAAGAAGATGTTTGAGGCGACTTTCATCCGTTATGCTGCCAGAAACAGGAATGGCCTAGGCTCGTTCCGACTGGAAATAGAGATATTTGAGACGGCTGGTGATGAAGAGTATTTAAGGAATCTCGCGGCGTATATTGTGATTCAACCCACAAAAGACGGCAAGGGGATCCTTCCTTTCGACTATGAATGGGGCAGCGGTTCGCTTTACTTCAGATCCGGGAGAATACCGCTGGTTTGGCTTTGTGGGGAGGATGGCACGATTCATACTCCCATCCGGTTTGGTCTTATGTCGCTTGACGCTAAACGTGAAATAATTCACTCGAGATCCTATACCATACCAGCGAACTGGTCCGTATGCAACGGAATCGTGTTACCGACAAACTACGTCAACGTGCCGATGTTCGAGAATATTTTCAAATCTCACAATAGATACCGAGTCTTTCTCTCTAATAATAGTGCCCGTGATGCTGAAATTATGAAACGTATGGCATATGAGAGAGGCGTGATACTTGATGATTTGGAGGCAAGAGAGAAATGTTCCACCGAATGCAAAGCTTTATATGGGATCAGGGACCCGCGCAGACTCGTCTCCTCAGACAGGATAGCTTTAGCTCAAGTGCTGAGACGCAAGGACAGAATGACGATTAGGCAAATTGCCAAACTGATTCGCCTTCCGGAGAGTGAAGTCGCACGATACGTATCGTAAACAGGCGACGCCAGAATGTCAATCAGACTCACTCTATAACCATATCAAACTCGTCGTACGAAGCTCTCCGGTGAGCAAGATGTCTGGTCGAGGGCGATATCCCGAACAGAGGCGAATATGTTTTTACTTTGATGGTCTTGCCGTCGGGCATGAATTCCAGGATACGGAGCCAGCCGTCACCGCCGTTTCCCTCCCATCCGCCGCCAAGTGTCTGGACGTTGAACATCATCTGATGGACGATCTTGCCATAAGAATTATTGTCGGCACGGTAGGCGGTGCTCAGTTCGAAATCGGCGTTGACGTCATCACTATAGGACGGTTTGCCGGTGTGTCCACATATTACAAGACAAATGTTGGGCACCTGGTAGAAGAGATTATCCCAGAGCATCTGGCCGTAGTGATTCCCTTCTTGCTGGGTAATCCAATATCCTTCGCTGCCGCCAATGCGTTCTGCGCTCTTTTCATGAAGGTATGAGTGCGTAAGGTAAATTACGTAATGGCCTTTATATTCCTCTGATGTGACCAGATTGCGAGCCCACTCGACCGCCTCTGCCGACGGGGCGAACTCAGAGCTGATTACCAGAATTTTGTGGCTCCATCCTGGAATCTCAAACTCATATGCGGCATTCTCAAGGGAGGCTTGACCAAGGCGGTTGGGAAACTCGGCCTTGAGGCAGTCGGCGTAAGTAGCATTCCGCTCAAAGGTTATGTACTTGGGATAGTTTGTATTATAGCTTTCGCTGCGACGGAAGCCGTAGTCGTGGTTACCGCCGCAACTGATGAAGGGGACCTTGCCGTCTATCCTCTTCAGCGAACGGCTGATGCTCTCCCACATCTGGGTGCTGCTCTGATTAAGCATATCCCGATTGAGCGCGTTATTATCGTTCTGCTCCACCAGATCTCCAGTGCAGAGAACGGCCTTGATGTTAAGGTTTTCCACATTGTCCGCTACCCACAGAGTGGTAAGCTCAAATATGGGTTGGTTGATGTCGTATTTGACATACCCCTGGGGGTCGCCAAAGAGAATCATGGTACTTGCTGCCGGGTCAAAAAGTTGCTGCCTGTCGGCCCTGTTCTGAGCAGTCACGAAAAAAGCGGAGCAAACTGCGAAAAGAATGAGGACAAAACGTTTCATATTTTCAAAGATATTACATTTCCCGGCAATCACAAGCGGACGATGTTCGTTTAGACACCGTCGTGGAGTGGGTCGCTCCGCTTTGGACACTGATATCGAAGGCCAGGGCGGACGCAGCGGCCCCGCATACACACAAAACGCCAACCATCCCGCTTGTGATTGCCGGAAACGCCGTATATTTGTAAAAAACAGATATGGCAGACAATTATTTAGAGAGAAGGCAGGAAGAGCTTTCACAGAGACGGCCCTTGGTAAAGCACAACGGCGTTTCTCTGGAGAGCCTGCTCAAGAAGAATCGCAGCTACCGGGGATTTGACCAGAGCCGCATAGTGACAGAGTCGGAGCTGAAGCAGATTGTGCAAACCACTACCCTTGTGGCTTCCGGGATGAACAAGCAGCGGCTGAGATTCCATCTGGTGACAAAGCCGGACGCGGGTAAGGTGCTGCCGCACATAACCCTGGGAGCAGCCCTCCCCGACGAGCATCTGCCCCACCCCGGAAGCGAACCGGAGGCATTCATCGTGGTGTGCGCTACCGAGCCGGAGAACAAGGTTATTGACATCGACCTGGGCATAGCCGCACAGAGCATGCTGCTCAAAGCGACCGAAATGGGCCTCGGGGGAATCTTCATACTCAATTTCCGCGCAGAAGCTATACGCGAAGCGCTCGGCCTCCCGTTGACCCCTATCGCAGTAATTGCAATTGGCAAACCGGCAGAGAAGATATTCCTTGTCCCTGTGAGCGAAAGCAGCGACCTGAACTACTATCGCAAGGAAGGTATTCACTATGTACCCAAACTCCAGATAGAGGATCTACTGATATAGACTACGGTTATTTTTGCCACCGGGCGGCAAGAGCATCGGACCACCTGCACCTTCAGGGGCTTATAATTGGCGATTATTAGTACTTGATTACCAGCATATCGCCTTCGTCTATAACGAAGGCGGTCTTGCCTTTGCTCCACTGCGAGACAACTCCGTTGCGGTCAATGGTGCTGCAGGCGGCGGCGAACTCTACCGATGCGTTGCACTTCCGGGTCCAGCTGGAGTTAACCACAACTATGTAACGGTTTGCTCCGTTCTCGACAAACGATACCAGAGCGGTGAGATCTGTATCCAGCGAAGCTATTGCAGCCGGAAGATCCTCTTTCAGCAGCGGCAGGCATGCGAAAGGGGTCAGATGGGTAAAGCGGGTTTTGACAACCTCTCCGCCAGCAAAGACAGCCTCGCGATTCTTCATCTCCAGATTGGCCTCCTTGAGCAGGTCGTAGGCATCGGTCCAGGCCTCCCCCATAATAGGTGACCAGGAGGTGCCGCCAAAGTCACGAATGGTGAAATACTGCATCGCCTTTGCGCCATACGCCAGGTGGGTATTCACTGTGAGGCGGACATTCTCCAGCGTAGGCTTTGCATGCATGTTGTTGGGGCCTTCGCGGTCTATCCAGCAAGTGGCGGCAAAACCCCAGAAAGGAATTCCATATTTGCGGCATGTGGCCAATACTGCCTCGTTGCACATATACCACCAGTTTATTACGCCATAGTCCATGGTGGGATAACAGTCGTAAGATAGTACGCTGAGACCGCAGTCACGGGCGTATGTATCCACATAATCGCGATAGAAGTCGGTGCCGAGGGCGCGGATAGAGCCAAGTGGATTGAGATTTATGTAAACAAGATGATCCGGATCGATGGCCTCTATGTGCTCCTTGATCATCTTCAAATCGGGGATGCGGTTGAGGTTCGGTTCGTCACAGATATGCCAGCCGAACAGGGCGGGATGTGAACGGAAGCGCTGCACCAGTTCGTCTACCATGGCAAAATCCACATCGTCTATATTGTGACGGTCCGTATAGGGGGCCAGCACAGCCAGAATCTTGACTCCGGCCTCTGCCGCAAGGTCAAACTGCAAAGCGGCGGTGGACTGGTCCATCTCCAGGGTGAGCATATCCAGTCCCGCTTCCGCAAGCTTTTGGAAATTGGCTGCAGTTGCCGTATTGTCCCTGAAGCCGAGGTAACCCAGAGTCAGGATATGTTGCGTATCTTGTGTCACAGGTTGCGCAAATGCACTCTGGCAAAGGGTCGACATTATCACAAAAATCGATATAACTACCTTTTTCATATCAAATTACAGTTTCTTTTCAAAATGTTGCCAATCCTGGGCACTACGCCAGCTGCCGCCCCATTTCCATCCACGTCTGGTGAACGCGGCATGGCAGGCGTCTCCCTTACGGATATAATACGGACACTTGCGCTTCCGGTCGGCGTAAACCGCCCCTGAAGCGGGCTCCACGTGCGTCCCCTTCACATAGGGGTTATACAGCGGATTAATATCCACTGCCAGCCCCCTGGCGTGCATCGACAGCTCCTGCATTCCCGGCTTGCGCCTGAAATTGAAGCAAGAAGTATTATTGTCTGCCATGGAACGGTTGTCGTCCGCCCCGTATTCGTCTATCAAATATATCTTCTCAATCGGATAACCGGCATCGTAGAGCTCACGGAATATCTTGAGCAAATCGTCAGCCACCGACTTGTTGCAAATCATCTCCCCCACCTGGGCACGGCCGTAAAAGTTGCGGTGGAGCAGGTGCAGCAGGCGTAAATCGGAGCGGGGCGTAGTACATCCGGAGCCGAAAGAAACGCCGTCGATGCGAGAGAAAGTGTCATCGTCTATCTCGCCGATGAAGAAGAAACTGTCGGCACCGCCATACATCTCCAGCTGCATTTGCGAGAGTACACACCCGGACGGCCAGCGCACCAGAGTCTGCCCCGAAAGCAGTAACGGCGCCATAAATACCATCGATGTAAGAATTATCCTCGCCTTTAATCCCATAACCGACTTTTACCTATATTTGAACACCAGCATATCGCCGCCTTCCAGGTCGAACCTGGATATTCCGGGTTGCAACTCTTTGAAATTGCCGTCGTGGTCAATGAGGTACACCACGTCGGTGAGGTCAATGGCGACCTGCTGGGTCCAGTTCCACATACTGTTAACCACAACCAGATATTCGTTGCCATTGTTCTCTACAAAAGAGACTACTGCCTCACGGCTGGTGTACAGGCTGGCGATCTGGGGCGGCAGGTCGTTTAAACTCAGGCTCCCGCTCCATGCATCAAGGACCTGGCTCTTGCGGATAACCTTGACATCGCTGCCGGCAAACACATAGCCACGGTTGTGCATCTCTGCATTATAGGCCTTACAGTAATCATATGCAGCAGTGTATTTGACAGCTTCTACTTTGTCCCCGTTCGCATCATATTCCCATGTCTGCAGCGGGGCGAAATCGGTACCGGATGTGCTGCGATATACGAAGTACTGGTTCACCTGGGCGCCATAGGCCAGGTTGGTATTGCACTGAAGGCGGATATTCCCCAGTGTCGGGTCCTCCCGGTACCATTCGCGACAACACAGTGTAAAGGCCCAGAACGGAATGCCATGCTCCCTGGAAATATTGCGGATTACATTAAGTGACGTATACCATGAAGGTTCCACGCCAGTCACCCAAACCGGGTACTGGTCAAAGGTTATGAACGAGAGCTGGCATCGCGTAGTGTAGGTCTCTACATACTCTATGTATGACTCAACTGTTGGCGAACGTTGTGACGGACTGCCCGGATACATGTTTATATATATCGGATGCTCCGGGTCAAGGGCATGCACGGCGTCCCTCTCATAAACATATTGCTCTATGTCATCTACGATAGGTTCATCTACTATCTGGTAACCATACAGGGCCGGGTAGTTTTTAGCTTCGTTTACAACCTCCGCCAACTGCGTATCTGTCCCGCCGGAGTAATAATAACTCCCTGCGGGGCCATTGATAAAAAGAATGCCCTTCATACCGTATTTATAGGCGAGGTCCAGTTGCTCCTGCCAGTTATCAACCGACTCAATGGTGAGCATATTGAACCCTGCATCGGCCATCATCTTGAAGTGATAGTCGGTGGCGAGAGATCTGTCAAAACAGAAATATGCAAGAGCGGGGATATCGGTTCGCGTGGCGTCAGTATAAGGGTCCCGAACCAAAAGCGGCAGGGTGGCGACAGTACTACGACCGTCTGCGGCCGTGGCTTTCACCAATATGTCGGCAGGAAATGCAGGGTCGGGGCAAGTTACCACTATGCTGCCGGTGCGGCCGTCAGTTGTATTAACTGTTGTGCTCCACCCTCCGTCGTATATAACTTCAACTGTTGCATCTGCGGCAAGGGTATATCCTACGGCAACGCTCCCACCCGCATCTACACCATACCTGACAGCACCGAATTCGAAACTGAACGGTTCGTCAGAATATTGAATGACATCCTGTGCATCATGCACACCGGGTACCTGCTTTTCCTGTAAGGCGGCCAGTTCCTCTTCGAGTTGACTGGCCTTCAGTTTATCCTCGTTGCTGCAACCTGGTGAGCAAAATGCGACAAGCGCCAGAGATACGGCCAGCCCCGATATTATTGTGCCTGTCGAACGCATCTGACGGGGTAACAGCAGGCGCGGGTGTCACCATAGTAATTACGGGCTTCGTGAGTATCCTTGTACACCACGCTGCGGCTGCCTCCGTCATCCCAGTAAATGAAACGGGCGCTGGCAGAGTTCCAGAGTGCAGCACAGGTTCCAACAGTCATATCAGGGCGGTCGAGTTTAACGCCGGTGTAGATGCCCCCTGCATAGGGGAAGAAACACTTCACGCCGTTATCGCCCTTGAAATAGAAGCCGTTATCCAGGAACTCCATCCTCTCTGCCACCTCAAAATCTATGAAGGCATTGGTGGGAGCCACCACATAGCCCACCGGACACGGGTCATATATTGTCTTGACCATGTCAGAGAGAGGGTGGCAGTATGCGAAGTCGGGGTTACCCCAGAGAGCGTGGTTGGTCTTGTCCTTATGGGGCGCATACCAGTCGAATGCGTCGTACACATCCTTCCAGGTTACGGGATTTAACGCCTGCTCCGGGTGCTTCACGGCATAAGCGATGGTGCTGTCCTGATTGGTAAACATCCCGCCAGCGAGATCCCCATAGGCAAAAGGATCCTTGCGACCCCACTGATAGTAGAGGCCAAAGGTCTGGTCGCCGTCGGCAGGGTCAGCGCTCAGTGCCCCGAGGTTGCGGTCCATCACCTTCCAGCTGATGCGGTCGCGATTGGTGTAGGAGACGTCAGAAGGGTCGTCTGTGCACCATATATGCCAGCTCCAGATCACCTCTCCATTGGAGTCGCACACTGCAATCTGGGCATTGCCTTTCTTGTGGTCGGCACGGAAATAGACCCTGTGACCGTCAAACCTGACATCGCTCAGCACATTGTTGTCGTTGAGAAGGACCTTTGCAGATGCCGGGTTGATACCGGCCTTGTCGGTGTGGAAGCCGGCGCCGGGGATGATACCTCTCTGCCCGTTGCCGATTATGGTGGCATCGAAATAATAGAAGCCCGGATTAGGCACGACATAACAGTTTGCCGTACCGTTCGCGCTCAGGTTGATGGCCGCCGTCATGATGGCGGTATGCTTGCTGGAGCATGACGCTGCCAGCATCAGGGTTGCTATTGAAACAATTGCAAAAACTATCTTTTTCATATCCGAAAACTTCTATCTGTATTTGATTACCAACATGTCACCTTCGTCAACAACAAACTTCTCCCGGCCGGGCTGATGCTCCGTGAAGATACCGTCGCGATTGATGGTATAGGCCATCGAGGCAAACTCCACCTCTGCGGTGAACTTCTCCGTGCAACTGCTGTTAACAAGGACCAGATAACGGTTGTCACCATTCTCAACAAACGATACCAGGGCGGTCTTGTCGGTGTCTATGAAAGGGATCTCCGCCGGCATGTCGTCGCTGATAAGAGGGAGGCAATAATAGGGAGTCAGGTGGGTGAAACGTACCTTGGTCACATTTCCTCCGGCGAATACAAACCCGCGGCGGTGTACCTCTGCGTTGAACTCTTTCACCAGGTCATAGAGATATGTATACTTACCATCCTGGGTAATGGGAGCCACGCACTGGGGAGAATATGAACGGTACACAAAATACTGCACTACCGGAGCGCCATAAGCCAGGTCGGTATAAACCTGCAAGCGGAGGTTCTCCATGGTGGGGAGCTGGCGTGCGGGACGTTCGTAATCCATACCGCAGGAGGCGGTGAACAGCCATACGGGAATTCCGTTCTCCTTGGCGACCTGATAGTTGGCCTCCAGGCAGCGGTACCACTCGTTCATCACGCTGCCGTCTATCAGCACCGGATAGTGGTCGTAAGAGAGGATATCCATACCGGTACCCTCTACCATCTTCCTTATATAATCGGTATAATAATCCGTGCCCAGGGCACGGATGCTGGCGTGGGGGTGGAGATTGATATGAACCGGTACGTTGGGGGCGATTGACTTGATCCACTCCCTGCGCTCCTTGAGCATCGGGATCAGTTGCAGGCCGGGCTCGTCAAAGATGTGTATCATCATCAGGTCCGGGTCGTCCTTCAAAAAATCAATCACCTCTGCGTGCTGCGGATGATGGAGGGAATACTTGAGTCCCGCCTTCTTGATGAGGTCCAGCTTGAAGCGGATGGTGGGGAGCATGTCCTCGTCGTTGCGCACGCCGTCACCGTTCATGTCCAACTTCTCGCCACCCTCAAGGGTAATCATTGTGAAGCCGGCATCAGCCACCTTCTGATAATCCTCCTGGGTTGTATTTACCGGGTCAAGGCCTCCAAAGGGGAGCAGGTCCACCCTGGGACGGGTGGCTGCAGTATATGGATCCTTTACCAATATGTCCAGATTGATAAACTGCTCTTCCCCTCCGGGGTAGATAACATCCACCATGATATCCGGCTTTGGTGCCGGATCCGGTGCGGTCAATACAATGGAGCCGCTGCGGCCGCCGTTGGGGATAACCCTTGCACGCCAACCATCACTGCAGCGCAACGCCACCTTCCCTTCTGAGGGCAGGGAATACTTTATGGTGACACTGTCGCCGGCGCTGACCCCGTAGCGGGCCCTGTCAAACTTGATACTCTCCTTGGCAAAAACCCCCGCCGTGCCAAGCAGGAGCGCCAATAACAACATTAACGGTTTCCTCATCTTATTTCTTTTGTTCAAGTGTAATCTTGTACATCCTGGGCCAATACTTGCCTGTAAGGTAGATGTCGCCGGTTGCCTTGTGCAGGGCAATGCCGTTGAGCACATCGGTGCGGGAAGTGCGCAACTTCTTGTCAAGCAGGCCGCGGCAATCTATCACCCCCTCCACCTCTCCGGTGGCGGGATCGATTATCACAATCTCATCCTTACGATAGATGTTAGCCCAAATCCTGCCGTCGATATACTCCAGTTCGTTGAGCATGTTCACGCTCTTGCCGTTGCGGCGCACAGTGATGCTCCGCACTGTGGTAAATGTCTTGGGGTTGACAAAATAGAGCTGGGCGCTGCCGTCACTCATGATGAGCTGGCTGCCATCTGTGGTCAGCCCCCACCCCTGACGCTTGTATTTCATCTGCCCAGTCATTTCAAAGGTCTTTTTGTCGAACACCATGCAGATTCCCTCAAGCCAGGTGAGGACGTAGATATCATCACCTATGTTGCAACTCCCCTCAGCGAAAACCCTTTTATCCAAATGTACCCCGTGTACATGCACTCCGGTCTCAATATCAACCATGGCCAGACTGGATTCACCGTACTGACCGGCTGACTCATACAATGTGTCGCCGTCAAAAAAGAGCCCCTGGGTATAAGAGAGGGTGTCGTGCGGGTACTCCTGCTCCACTTTTACCGTATAACGGGTGATTGTCTGCGAAGGGGCGCACGCCGCCACCATAATCACCGCTGGAAGAAGTATGGAGATCAGTCGCTTCATGCCCGGGCACTATCTGTATTTGAATACCAGCATATCGCCGCCTTCCAGATCGAACCGGGATATTCCGGGTTGCAACTCTGTAAAATTGCCGTCATGGTCAATCATATACACCACGTCGTTCAAGTCTATTGCAACCTGCTGGGTCCAGTTCCACAGACTGTTAACCACAACCAGATATTCGTTGCCCTTATTCTCTACTAAAGAGACGACGGCTTCCCTGCTGGTGAAGAAACTGTTAATCTGGGGCGGGAGGTCGTTTACGCTCAGGCTCTCGTTCCATGCATCCATAACCTGGGTCTTGCGGACAGCCTTGACATCGCTGCCGGCAAAGACATAACCACGGTTATGCATCTCTGTACAATAGGCTTTGCAGATATCAAAGGCAGCGGTGTATTTTACGACTCCTACTTTGTTGCCGTGCTCATCATACTCCCAGGTCTGGAGCGGAGCGAAATCGGTGCCGGAGGTGCTGCGATACACGAAGAACTGGTTCACCTGCGCACCATAAGCCAGGTTGGTATTGCACTGGAGGCGGATATTCTCCAGCGAGGGATCCTCCCTGTTCCATTCACGACAGCAGCAGGTGAAGGCCCAGAAGGGGATGTTGTGACGCAATGCACTCTCGCGAACCGCAGCCAGCGACCTGGGCCAGGAGGGATCGATATATCCCTGGAACACAGGATACTGGTCAAAGGTGATTAACTTGAGGTTGCACTCGGTGACAAAGGTCTCTACATATTCAAAGTAATCCTCAACGCCCAGCGAACCCTTGGATGCGCTGGAAGGGTGAAGGTTTACATATACAGGATGATTAGGGTCGGGATCCAGGGCCTCGATAGCGTCTTTCTCATACCTGATCTGGCCTATGTTGTCGGTAGAAGGTTCGTCAAATATCTGGTACCCGGCAAGGGAGGGATATGTCTTGGCCTTTGCTATGGTCTCCGCCAGGCGGGTGGAGGTTCCATGAGTTTGATAGTACTCTCCTGCAGAGCCGTTCACAAACAAAACACCCTTTATGCCATATTTATCGGCCAGTCTCAACTGCTCCTCCCAATTGTCCACCTCCTCTATGGTAATCATGTTCATGCCGCATTCAACCAGCTTTTGGAAATGGTAATCGTTAGCTATACCGGAATAGAGGCAGTAATAAGCCATTGCAGGCACATCTGTACGGGTTGCATCAGAATAAGGGTCGCGAACCATAATCGGCAGGATTACTGCTGCCTGGCTGCCGCTTTCTGTGACTGCGGTGGCCACCAACTCCACGGGAGATGCTGGGTCGGGAGCGGTAACCTCAATAGTACCCTCAGTAGGACTGGAGACCTTTAAAACAGCACTCCAACCATCCTTTGCAGAGACAGTAACGGTGGCAGCCTCCTGCAGGGTATAAGGGATGGAAACGGTGCTGCCGGCATCCGCACCATACTTAGTTTTGTCAAATGTAAAGAAGAATGGCTGGTCAGCAGGGACATCTACTACCGACGATGCAGGCACTCCGGGAAGATTCTCTTTCTGCAGCTGATCGAGTTCCTGCTGCAGCTGTTCCACCTTGAGTTTGTCTTCTTTGTTACACGAAGCGGCAATTGAAAGGGCCGCAAAAATCATAAGTATGTTAATTGTCCTTTTCATATCCTATTTGTATTTTAACACAACCATATCGCCCTTGCCGAGCGCAAAATGTGTTACACCTGCTGCAAGTTCCTGGAACTGGCCGTCGCTGCCAATCAGGTATACCGGGTCATTGAGTTCTATGGCAAGTACCTGGTCTACACTCCAATAGTTGTTCACAACCGCCAAATACCTATTATCGCCGTTCTCGACAAAAGAAACCGTTGCGGAATAACTGACCCACATACTCTTTATCTCCGGAGGGAAATCGAGTATAGAGAGGGCATCCTCATGCGATTCTGAGTTTCCGAGCTGGCGAAGCTTTGTAACGTTGCAACCTTTGAACACAAACGCCCTTTTCTGCATTGTGAGATTTGCCGTCTTCAGGTCGTCATAAGCCTGCGTCCAGGTGCCATCGCGCATAATGGGGGCATAACTGGTACCGCTGTAATCCTGGATGGTAAAGTACTGTACCATCTGGGCGCCGTATGCAAGATTGGTGTACGCCTGTAAAAGGATATTTTCTACAGAAGGTTTTGCACGATGCAACAGCACTGCCTCCTTGTCTATCCAGCAACTCGCGGCAAATGTCCACAACGGCATTCCGTATCTCTTGGCGGCAGATGCTACAGTAGAGAGGCACATATGCCAGTCATCCTGGGTAAAGCCACCCTCCAATGCCGGATAGATATCGAAAGAGAGCTGCTTGAGGTGCATCATCGATGCGAAAACCTCTACGTATTGCGCATATGTGCTTGCGCCCATTCCCTCTGCCGATCCGTTGGGACGCAGATTGACATATACCGGATGGCCGGGGTCAAGCTGTGTCATTTTGTCTTCAATGGCCATCAACTCGAAGACATTGCCCACGTTGGGCTCGTCACATATGTGATATCCGTAAAGCTCGGGCCTATCTTTCAGGCTATCTATGAGTCTTGTCAATCTCTCAAGACTCTCATCATCCATATAATAGTACCAGCTCCCCGTAGCCCACCCCACAACTGCCAGCACCTTGATGCCGACTGCACGGGCCATATCCATCTGATCCAAATAGTCATCTTCGTCGGTCTCTACAGTTACCATCGTGATTCCTGCATCGGCAAGCTTCTGATAGTTTTCCAGATTAGCATTCCACGGCTTGAAGCTATAATAACCCATAGCATCAATATTTGGCCTGGTGGCATCGCTGTAGGGGTCGCGCACAATTATTGGAAGAGTTGCGGCGGTGCGCAGGCCTGAAGCCGAAGTAGCCGTGACAACCACCTCGCCAGATTGTGCGGGATCGGGGCAGGTTACTGTAATAGAGCCCTCTGCGCCTCCCGTAGCGGTTGCACTCCACCCTCCTGTGACGGAAACCTCAACGGTGGATTCTTCCGGCAGGGTATAATTGACAGTGACGCTGCTGCCGGCATCCACACCGTAGCGAACTTTATCAAAGGTGAATGCATATCCGGTGTCATAAACGGGTTCCACGGAAGGGTCGGGAACTCCCGGCGCCGGCTGGTTCTGCAAGGCGTCAAGTTCTTCCTGTAACTGCTCCAGACGCAACTTCTCCTCTTTGTTGCAGGAGACTGCTGCAATCAGTAATGCTATGAGTATGATAAAAGTCCGTTTCACTACCCCCTATTTAACTTTTATAACCATCAGGTCACCTTCGTCTATCGTGAATTCCCGGCTGCCCGGCTGCTGCTGGGCAAAGGAGCCGTCGCGCTCTATGGTGTAAACCATCTCGTTGAAGGTTACCTGAGCGGAGATCTTGGACGTATAGCTCTGGTTGACAATTGCGATGTAACGGTTGCCCCGGTTTTCCAGGAACGACACCATGGCGTCACCGCTAGTCTGGAGAGAAGCTATCTGCTCCGGCAGATCGACGGTGGAGAGGCTCATGCTCTCAGACGCCGGAGTCTGGCTGAACCGTATTTTACCGACTTTGCAGCCGTTGAACACATAGCCGCGCTTCTGAATCTGCAGGCAAGCCTCCTTAAGATAATCGAACGCTTCTGTCCACTCGCCATTAAGCATGATGGGGGCGAAGGTGGTACCTCCATATTGCTGGATTGTGAAAAACTGCACCAGCTGGGCGCCGTAGGCCATATCAGTATATGCCTGGAGACGGAGATTCTCCGTTGAAGGCCGGCCACGGACTAAAGTAGTGCTCTCGTTGTCAATCCAGCAGCTGGCGGCAAAGGCCCAGAAGGGGATGCCGTATTGGCGCGAGACGTCGGCAACGGTACTGAGACAGTGGTGCCATCTCTCCATGTAGGTACCATCGGCCAGGATGGGATACATATCAAACGAAATGAGTTTAACACCGCAGTCGCGGGCATAAGCCTCTATGTATTCGCGATAGGTATCTGTACCAAGGGAATATTTTGAACCTTCCGGATTCAGGTTAATGTATACAGGATGGACAGGGTCCAGAGATTCTATCTTCTCACGGATTCTCTTAAGACGTTTTACGTCACTTTCACTGGCACTTGGCTCATCACATATATGGTAGCCAAGTAGTCCGGGCTGCTCCTTGAGGTATCCGACAATTTCATCAAGATACTTGTAATTATCGGGATCTGCAGCCCATCTGCCACCTGCGAACCCTATGATTGCCAGAGACTTCATCCCGGCTTTCCAAGCCCGGTTTATCTGGTCTTTGAAATCATAATCTTCACATTCCACAGTCACGGAGGTGAGTCCGGCATCCGCAAGTTTGAAGAAATTATCCTGGGTTGCCCACTGGGGTTTGAAATTGTAATAGCCAAGAAGGTTCGCGCTCGGGCGGGTAGCATCGCTATACGGGTCACGAACCATCACTGGTACCATGGCTGCGACGCTCTTGCCGCCCGCTGTGGTGGCGGAGGCCACAATCTCGCACGGTGACGCAGGGTCGGGCACAACAATAACAATCTCACCTTCAGTATCGCTGGTGGCATTCACCTGGGCACTCCAATCCCCATTTGAGCTGACGCTGACACTGGAGGCTTCAGGGAGCGAATACCCTACCACTACCCTGCCGCCTGCATCAACACCGTATTTGGATTCTTTGAAAGAGAACGAATAATCTGTTTCCGTCTCAATGCCGGGGGTTACGGCAGCCGGGAGCCTGATGTCATCTATTCCGTTCTCCAACTCCGAGAGTGAGCGCTGCAACTGCTCTATCTCCTGCTGCATCCCCTTGTTGCAGGAGACGGCCAGCAGAGCCAGGGCAGTAAACAGGAATATTGACAGTCTTCTCATTATTCAGTAACCTGCTTAACGCATCTTACAGGAATAACACGGGAACGGATATCTCCCTGATACCAATACATGGCACGGGAATCCTTGCTGACGAGTGTCTGTGCACCACCGGCAGTCTCTACACCGTTGACACCATAGCGTGCAACACATGAATGCCAGAGAACCAGTTCAGAACCGGCAGTAGTCTGATACTCATAGAGCCTGCCTGCAAAGGGATAATAACTTGTCTGCCCATATTCTCCCCTGACCACCAGACCGGTCTCGGTGAACTGAGTGCGGGACTCGTCTTCAAAAATCATGAATGTATTTGCAGGGGGAACCATATAACCAACCGGACACGGGTCGTAGATACTCTTCTTCAAATCCTTGAGATAGCGGTTCTTGCCGTAATCGGGGTTACCCCAGAGATATATGTTAAGAGATTTGTACCAGTTACCCTCAGTATTTCCATCCTGATTATAAGGCCGTTCCGGATACCTTATTGCAAAAGCAACGGAGTGGGCACTGTTTCTGGGCATCCTTTCAACACAAGTCGCCGCCTCAAACGGATCCTTGCGGCCCCACTGATAATACAGTCCATAGGTAGCCTCCCCGTCTTCCGGATTTGCGCTGGTAGCGCCAAGGTTACGGTCCAGAGTTGTAAACTGCAGCATGTCGGGGTTGGTATGGGTGCGTTCTGCAGGGACATCAGTACACCAGATATGCCAGCTCCATATAACAAGGTCGCGGGAATTCTTGACAGCGATTAGTGCGTTACCTTCGTTCCCGGTCGCAGTAAAGGATATCTTTCCGTCCGTCATTTTGACATCTGTTATGACATCACCTGAGTCCCAGACAACAGTCGTCTTCTCCGGCTCCGCTTCCAGGACAGAAGAAGTGGGAAAATCTTCATTGGGAGCGGCAACACTTGGTAAGATTCCACTGTCTCCGCAACCCATTACAGTTGCGTCAAACCAGTACTCACCAGCCTTGGAGACTATATAGCAGTTTGCCGTACCGCTTGCACTGAGGTTTTCACCGCTTGGCACAGATACACCGTCCTGCCATATATAAACGGTCTGAACATATACACCAGAGGTGAATGTAACTTTTGCGCAACGCATCTCCACATCAGTGTTGGCAACTGCTGTAAAGGAGACTTTGTCTTCGCGGACAGCCTTGGTTGAAGCCCTCTCAAGCCAGCCTTCGCCGCCCTCAATCGCAACGTCATAGCTCTCCTGATTGGTGTAGAGCGATACCTCAACTGTGCCGCCGGCGGCAGGCACGTTGTAAGCGTCCCACGCGGGATACATTACCGGGAATGCCTCATCAACCTTCAGGTCAGCAAAATTGATGTCAGTGGTAACCATGTGGCCGATTCCGTCGCAGAAGAACAGACGGGCTGTTGCATCTGCAGAGGGTGCGGGAGCAGTAAAATCCACACTGCCCTTTACGGCGTTCTCCCAGGCGGTCTGGGCACTCCACCCGTCAGCCAGCAGAGGGGTTACGGTATATTCATCGGTCTTGCCGTCAATATAGAACTCTACGGTAGCCTTTCCTGTGGTGGCCATGGTACTGCCGTCGCCGCTCAGCATCACTGCGAGCAACTTCTCCTTAGGGAACTCCACAACAGTGTTGCCCAGGAAGGTAACGGTTATGTATGAAGCATTCTCCTCTACCTTCTCCACCAAATTCTTGCTGGAGGCGGCGATGGGTATCCAGCTCTTCTTGCCGTCGGTACTCATCTCAATCTTCCCGTCATTTATGCGGAACTCGGGAGCGACGGTGATAACCGCCTTGGCGCCCGAAGCGTTGGTAAGCGGTTCTCCGTCAAGGGTCCAGAAGAAATCCCCGTCTTCATACCCCACCGAGATTCCCGCCGTCTGGTTAATGACATTAACCACGCCGTTGGTCTTGAACTCAAAATCGTAGCCCTTTGCGGACTGCTTTGCGGACATTATGGGATCGCCCGCCTGACCTATAACCAACAGGTTCCTGAGAGCTCCAAGTGAACTGGTTATTGTCTCAAGGTCAGTGATATTGCTGTTCATCTTGTCAATCTGACCCTGGAGATCTTCAATCTGTTTTTCGTAATCTACGCACGAAACTGCTAAGAGCGTGCACACCATCAAAATTGAGAGAGCTATTCTTTTCATATCTTTTATATGGACTTTCAAGCGGCTAAGATACCATTTTTATATTAAATTCAAAACATACCATTTTATCACAAATGGAATAAAATGCTTACTTTTACGCACAACAAATATTAAGATTTCCATGAAAAGTACCCTCAGATTAACCATCGTAATTACCATCCTGCTTGGGGCCATGCTCCCTATGCAAGCCGGAAAGGTTAAAGATTCAAAGACAAATTATGCAAAGGAAGCCCTCCAGCCCTATGTGGACGGCGGCCAGCTGGCCGGAGCCATCAGCGTGTTCTATATGGACGGAGTGCAGGAGACATGCTGCATCGGTTATGCCGATGTGGCGGCAAAGCGCCGTATCAAGATGGACGATTTGTTCATGCAATGCTCCCAGACAAAAGGCTTCTGCGGCGTAACCATCGCCAAGCTGATTGAGGAGGGTAAAATAGCCCTCGACGACCCGGTTTCCAAGTATCTGCCGGAATTCGAGACCCTCTGGGTATTGGATGAAGAGAAGGACGGTATAAGGACGCTTCACAAAGCGAACAATGTCCTCACGATCCGGATGGTGATGAACCACACCGGCGGTTTCCCCTTCGAGATCAGTGCCAAGCAGGGCAACATCAAGGGGGGCGGCTGGACCGGAGGCGCACCCCTGCGCCAGACTGCAGCCATAGCTGCATCCTCTCCGCTGATGTTTGAGCCTGGCACACGCGAGGCCTATTCCAACACCGGTATAGACATCGGTGCGGCAGTGGTGGAGGTCGTGACCGGGATGAAGTGGGAACAATACCTGAAGCAGGAGGTACTGGATCCCCTGGGTATGAAATCCACCTGGTTCTGGCCCACCGACAAACAGCTGAAACATAAGATAGAGCTTTACGAAGGCCGCGAGGACGGTCCCGTTGTATGGGTGGAGCAGATGGCCATGCAGCAGAAACCCTACAACGATTCCCACGTGTTTGCATCTGCCGGAGCCGGACTCTGGACCACCGCGAACGACCAGCTGAAATTCTATAAGATGCTCATGAATCTGGGCGTCGGCGACAACGGTGTACGCATCCTCAAGGAGGAGACGGTGAAAAATATACTTGCCGTTTCTTCACGTCCCCAGGGGCTTGGAGGATATTCTCTCGGTCTTGTGGCTCCTGAGGTAGACAACGAAGACGCCTGGTTTGGCCACGGAGGCGCATGGAACACCAACTGCGTCGTAAACTGGCACAAGAAAAAATTGTGGATGTGGGTTCAGCAGCGCGCCGGCGGTCCTACCCCGTGGTCGGATGCCATTAACCAAGCTGCACAGAAGTTCTTCTCTATGGATTTTGGCAAAACAGGTGTCGAAGAGTATACCGGAAGGACCAGCGAATAGCACCCCATGCCCAGGATCAGAGTAGCGACCATCGGGTCCAGCAAGATAGCAGAATCGTTTTTGAAGGGTGCCAGCCACGACCCGCGCTTCTGCCATGCTGCTGTGTATTCCCGCACACTTGAACGGGGGCGGCAATTTGCCGCAGCGCACGGCGTTGAAAAGGTTTACACTTCGCTGGAAGAACTGGCCTCGGCGCCGGACATCGACGCGGTGTATATCGCATCTCCCAACCTCCTACACGCCCCGCAGTCTATCATGATGATGGATTCGGGCAAGAGCGTGCTTGTGGAAAAACCAGCCGCAACCTCTCCGGAAGAACTGGAGACGATGATTGCGGCCGCCCGGCGCAACGGCGTCAGCTTCATGGAGGCGATGCGCCCCACCCTGGTGCCCAATTTCCAGGCGGTGCGCGATGCCCTGCCCAGAATCGGAAAACTGCGCCGCTACACGGCGACCTACTGCCAGTACTCTTCCCGTTACGATGATTTCAAACGCGGCACCGTGGCCAGCAGCCTGAGCTCAGAGATGCACGGGGGCGCGCTGCTGGATCTCGGGGTCTATTGCATCGCCCCCATGGTGCACCTGTTCGGCGCCCCGTGGGAGGGTGAATTCACCCGCGGGAAACTTGAGAAATGCATTCAGAAACAGGAGACTATAGTTTACCCCGGCGGCGATGATGCCCACGAACGCGGCATCGACGGCCAGGGCTCCATGCTGATAAAGTATCCCGACTTCGAGGCGATGATATCTTACTCCAAGATTGGCGATTCTGCGCTGGCGGCAGAAATTCAGGGAGAATACGGCTGCATAGTGATAGACCGCATCAACCTTATGACCGGGCCAAGGCTTGTGATGCGCACCGGATGCGGCACCCGTGGCGACTCCGGTTTTGCCGGCGGAGGCGGCAAAGCCGCAGGCAAGCCGGTCGACCTCAGCCGCAAGACCATAGCCGACAATATTTATTATGAGGTGAAAGAATTCCTGGACCTTGTGGAGCGACACATCCCGGAATCAGCAGAGAACTCCTGGTCACGCAGCCTCATACAGGCGCAAATTTGCTCAAGGTAATTACTTCATCATCTCCCCGATGCCGGCCATAATATCGCGGCGAAGGGTGACTGTTGATGCGTATAAAGGGTCATGACGGGCTTTTAGGCAGATTTTGCGGATGCGGCACATAAGCTTGCCTCCCAGCGCCCTGGCGTTGTGATAAATCAGCAGTGTCACAGGCATCAGCAGCAACGCCAAAAAGGCAATCCAGAACTTTTTGAAGATAATCCAGATTGCAGCGAATAGCAGCAGATACCAGATCAGATAAGAGAATATTCCCACCCCGAAGCGGAAAGAGGGGACCAGCATGCGGTCCTTTGCCTTGCTTGAGATTTTGGCTCCGATACCCTCCGGCAGCATATTGATCAAGGCTGATGCTATGAAAAACGGGAAGAGCACTATCCACAGCAGCGTACGGGCTATGAACCCGCCTACGTTGGCCTTATCCACTATACGGTCGTCCAGACGCAAAGTTTTAAGGTTCTTCACATACTCCGCAGCTTTCGCAATCAAGTCTGAAGCCACTGCTGCATCACTGGAGCCGTCTTTGCCATAGTCGGTCCTCTTCAGCGCATTGTTAAGAGCCTGCTTAGCAGAGAGTTGATGTTTGAGGCGGCCGTTTTTGATGCCGTGCCGCTTTTTGTATACCGGGATATACATCTCGCACATCTGGTCCACAGCCTCATAGTTGTCAACCTCCTCGATATTGAGCATCAGGCTCTCTACCCGCTCCCGGGCACGCAGATTGAGCAGGTGACGCGCCCTCTCGGGGCTCTCCTTGTATGTATCATACAAATCGGCAATGTGAATCGGCTCGCCAATGGTCATCAGCAAATCCTGCTGCATCCCAAAATAGCCGCTGTAGTTGTGTCCGAGAGGGAGGATGGTTAGGTCCTTGCTGAAATTGCAGGATACAGCATACTCAAATGCTATTCGGGCGAACCCCTTCTTGAAAGTTCCCAGAAAGTGTCGGTTCTGATGGCCCGCTTCCGGGAAAAGGGCCACAACCCCACCCTCCTGCATCACATTCACCGCATACTGGAACACTATCTCGTTCTTGTCAAGGTCCTGCGCCTCCCCCTCCCTTTTGCGGAATGCGGGGAGAATACGGAGCATGCGCAGCATACGGCCGATATTTTCCTTACGGAACAGGTCGCCGCGGGCAATGAACACCGGCTTGTGCGGCGCAACCGCCCAAATGATGCCCAACGCATCCAGCAGGCCGTTCTGGTGGTTGCATATCACCAGGAAACCGTCGCTGTTGCGCGTTTTGCGGGGGATATTCCTGCGCCCCGCAACCTGGAATTTCCTGTAATAGATAAAACGGTAGACAATACCGACATAGTCGTATAGGATATTATATACGACGTTGGTCTTGCCTATCTTACTAAAATCCAGCACAGCTCTTAGATTACACCCTGCTCTAGCATCGCGGTGGCCACCTTTATGAAACCGGCGATGTTGGCGCCTTTGACATAGTCAATCTTACCGTCGGGTTGCGTGCCGTATTTGACACACTGCTCGTGGATGGAACTCATGATCTGATGCAGTTTGGCATCGACCTCGGCTCCTGTCCATGATATATGCGATGCGTTCTGGGTCATCTCCAGGCCGGAAGTGGCCACGCCGCCGGCATTCACAGCCTTGCCCGGCGCAAAGATAACGCCCGCCTCCTGGAATGTCTTTATCGCCTCTGGACGGCAGCCCATATTTGAAACCTCGCAGCAACAGAATGTGCCGTTGGCTATAAGTTCGCGGGCATCGGCCTCCTCAAGCTCGTTCTGGAAGGCGCACGGCAGGGCGATGTCGCACTTTACGCTCCACGCCTTTTTGCCGGGTGTGAACTTCGCCTTATCGGGAAAGCGGTCTGCCATCATGCTTACCTGGTCGCGGTTGGAGGCGCGCATAACCAGCATATAGTCAATCATCTCCTTATCGATGCCGCCGGGAATCTCGCATACGCCGTCGGGACCGCTGATAGCGACTACCTTTGCCCCCATCTCGACCGCCTTGGTGGCTGCGCCCCAGGCAACATTACCAAAGCCGGAGAGGGCGATGGTGTGTCCTTTGATATCACGGCCTGCTGTGGCAAGCACCTGCTTTGTGAAATAAAGAGCACCGAAACCGGTTGCTTCCGGGCGGAGGATAGAACCTCCCCAGGTGAGTCCCTTGCCGGTGAGCACGCCTGTATTATACTCGTGGGCGAGCTTCTTGTACATACCTGTCAGATAGCCGATTTCGCGGGCACCCACACCCACGTCACCGGCAGGCACGTCGGTATCGGGGCCAATTATTTTCCACAGTTCTAGCATGAAAGCCTGGCAGAAGCGCATTATTTCAGCGTCAGATTTACCCTTGGGGTCAAAATCACTGCCGCCCTTTCCGCCACCCATGGGGAGGGTCGTAAGGGCATTCTTGAAGGTCTGTTCAAATCCGAGGAACTTGAGCATTCCGGGGGTCACGGCGCGGTGGAACCGCAAACCGCCTTTGTAAGGACCAAGCGCACTGTTGAACTGCACGCGATAGCCGCTGTTGGTCTGGATCTGCCCCTGGTCGTCCACCCATGTAACCCTGAACGAGAGGATGCGGTCCGGCTCTACCATCCGCTCCACAATCTTGTTCTTTTCAAATTCGGGATGCTCGTTGTAAACCTCTTCTACAGACTCCAGCACCTCGCGGACAGCCTGCAGATACTCGGGTTCGTAAGGATACTTACGCTCCAGAGTTGACATTACCTGTGAAACTTGCATATCGATAGATGTGTTAGAATTTATCAAGCTCTGCTTTTGCCTCGTTCACCAACTTGTCGGCACCGCCAAACCACAGGTTGGCGTGGGTGAATCTTGAGATAGCGGCCTCCAGCGCCTTGAGTTTTTCTGGATTGCGGGCATATTCGCTGCGGAGGATCTTAACCTTTTCATAGGCCTGGATACCCTCCACAAAACGCTCCCAGCGCACTGACGAATACCCCTGGGGATACACCATGAACACATCCCCTGAGGTGAGGTTATACCAGCGGGTGTCTACCATAGGTTCCCGGTTCCAGCTGTTGAAGGCCCAGCGGAGATATCCGTCGTAGTCCATAGAGAGAGCGTACCAGCCCATCACCGCCGACTCTGCCAGCGGAGAGATGGTGAACGTATTGGGATGACCTTCTCCGCAGCAGGTGTAGAAGGTGGTCATCTTACCCTCGCTGCGACGGCGGGCATTTATGGCGAGGCCGTCGGCCTTGATAAAGTAGTCATCATCCACAGCCAGGCCGATGCAATAGTCTGCCAGCTGCGCCTCCACCTCGGGATGATAGTTACCCGCCAGGGCAAACTTGAATCCCGGATCGGCCTCAAGTGCCACCGCCATCACCTTTTGCATCACCTCCACGCCACGCTCGTCCACCGCCAGGAAGGTTTTGTCAAACCACCCTTTGGTGCGGAGATGATCGGCAAAACTGCGCAGCAGCGGAATCATTACCGAACGGTAAACCTCATCGCCATAATCGAATTCTATTGTCTTCTGACTGTCAGAGGCGCGGTCGTAATATCTCAGACGGGTGCGCCAGGGGGCTATGGTAAAGCAGTTTATCTGCTCTGTGATGCCGCAGGAGGCCATGAACTCCACCCAACGGTCAAAGATATCGTAGTTGTATTCTGTGGTGCCGTCAATATTGACGGTGACCTGCACCATAGTCTCGAAAAGGTCCAGCGTCTGCTCGCCCCAGCAATTCCACATCAGGGTGGTTGTCACCACCTTTTCTCCAGCCTGCGCGAGCTGGGTCATGAAGGGACGCATCAACTCCATGTGAGCCTCGCTCCATGGTGCCACCCCAAAATAGCGGGCAACTGCGTAGGGATTCTGCCACAAATCCAGGTGGAAACTCCACTGTGAGGGTTTGGGGAGGATGCGGTCGCGCACCTCAACGGTATAGGGCAGCTCCAGCGGCTTCTTAAGCTCCCGTGCAGAGAGCTTTACGGTGCCTTTATATGTACCGGGCCGGGCATCCTGCGGAACCCACACGGTGAACCATGCGGGACGGGTCGTCCTGGCCTCAATCTCTGCCATGGTGCAGCCGATTATAGCATCGGACACGAGCACAGAGTCACGCACGGACTGGTCAAAACCGCCCATATCGGCGGGGAAATAACCCCTCTGGCCATCCTCGGCACCAAGCTGGTCGCCGATGACATAACGCTCAAAACCAAACTTGATCTCAGATGATTTTATGGTATTCTTGCGGCACTTGAGGTCAGAAACCGACAGGACTACGTCGTGAAGGTCTTCTGCGGTCCAGGCCACCGCCTGGAAACATACCCTTTCCCCGCGCCATGCAATCTGCTTTGGCGCCTTTTTGAGCTGGATTACCGGTACATCGGTCTTTGAATAACGGACATCCAGACTGCCCCAAGCAAAGTTTACTCCCGAAACCTTTGCCCATGCCGGATCGGGTGTAAACGGGAGGCTGGCCTCAGGCAACTGCTCAACCGGAGTGAAATTCTGGGCTGATGCCCCAACAAAAGCTACGCACAAAAGCGCCGCACACACAAAAAACTTCTTCATATATCAGCAGATAACGGTTTAATTCTGCTAATATACAAATTATCCGGAATAGAAAAAAGCTCCGGACTGAATGCCCGGAGCTTTGATTACTTCAATGTGATTACTCCATCTTCCATGTCTGCCGTTATAGGATGCTCCTTGGTGAGTTTCCCCTCCAGCAGCTGCTTTGCCAGCTCATCTATAAGGTCGCGCTGCAGAACCCTCTTGATGGGCCTTGCGCCATATACCGGATTGTATCCCTTGTCGCTGAGGTAATCCACAAAGCCGTCTGTAAACTTGAGTTCGATATCCATCGCAGCCAGTTTGCTTTGCAGATCGGCCATCTGGATCTTGAGGATCTCGCGCACATCTTCGCGGGTGAGCGGATGGAACATTATTATCTCGTCGATACGGTTCAGGAACTCAGGACGGACACTGTGCTTGAGCAACTCCATAACCTTGTCGCGGCAGTCGTCAAAGTCGATACCCTGGGCTATGCTGTCCTGGATAACGTCGCTACCCACGTTGGAGGTCATTATCAGGATGGTGTTCTTGAAATCGACGGTACGCCCCTTGTTGTCTGTAAGCCGGCCGTCGTCAAGTACCTGCAGCAGCACATTGAACACGTCGGGATGGGCCTTCTCTATCTCGTCGAGCAGCACTACGGAGTAAGGTTTGCGACGCACAGCCTCGGTGAGCTGGCCACCCTCTTCGTAACCTACGTATCCCGGAGGCGCGCCCACAAGACGCGACACTGTGTGACGCTCCTGATATTCGCTCATATCGATACGGGTCATCATGTTCTCATCATCGAACAGGTACTCCGCAAGCGCCTTGGCCAGCTCGGTCTTGCCGACGCCGGTGGTACCAAGGAACATGAAAGAGC
>JAGABI010000046.1 GCA_017614715.1 Bacteroidales bacterium
ATATTCCATAGAGTGGCTGCGAGTTCACCAGCAGGTCGTGAAGAAGCTCTGTTACTTTGAGCTGCAAAACTGGTTGCACTTTCATGTGCAGGATATCATCAGCTGGATACTTTAAGATTTTTTTGGTCGTATCAGATAGGTCTAACTGAATGCGTGTATGAAGAGTGGTTGTAATCATCTAATGGTACGGATTCTGTGGTTCATCATAGTGCGCCTATTATATTTGGTCATATGGCACCACTACTACCATATTGTCCTCTAGGTATGTATTCTTGATCCCATCTTAGTGCATAATCTCTTAGTGTATCAATATTTCAAACAGAAATAATAGCTATACATCTTTCCGAATTTATTATTTTTGTTAATGCCTTTCATTGTTCTGTATTTTTAGGATTGTATTGTTCTCAAACTCATCCTAGTCGGTCATTAGCGCAGAAAAATATAAAATTTTGATTTGGATGGTTATTAACATATTCCAAAATGTTAGATCGATTTCCGATAGAGAATCGCAAAATTTTTCATGGATAATTTTGTGCTATTCCTGGTGTGGATGTGCTAGTTTTAATTTTTTCATTCAATATTTCTGCATGTTGTGTTTTTTTGTATTGATTCGGATTGTCTACTTCTCGTGTTCATTGTATGTATGGGCAGTCGTCATTAGGTTGTTCTGATAATCATATTATACGGATGTTATTTAGTTTCTCTAAATATTCAGGTGAACCATTTTTGATAAGTTCTTCTACAATTTTTCTGGTTTGAAGATGTCATATTGTCTCATAAAATTTATATCGTTCTTTATCTCATACTACATTCTTTTTCCATTCATTTCGGTTTTCATATATGTTAGCTTCTTGAGGGACAATTGCATTGTATTCCATGGCATTGACAGTCAGATTCTCTGCGCCTACCACCTCCATAGTGCTGCCGTCGGGCTTCGAAAGCGTGAGGATGATATCTACCGTGCACGGGATTTCAGCTGAGAATGCCTTAGGGTTGGGGATTTCGGTACGCACGCCCTCTTTTACCACTTCTACCTTATTCAGTGTAATCCCTTCTGCGAAGGTCACGCCCTGCAGCAGGTTTACCTCCTGGTCCACCGTTATCTTGAGTTGTGCGAGGTTCTCAAGGCCATAGACTGCCACAGCAGTCAGCCTGATTTCTGCAGTGGAGGTGTTCTGTGAATCGTCGGTTACTGTGAGCGTGAGGGTTCCGGCTTCGGAAATAATTTCGCCTGATTTGACCTGGCGGGGTTCTCATCCCTCCGGCGTGAATGTTAATGAAACTGCGCAGTTGGCAGTGACGTCGTCTTTCCAGCTGGCAACTTTCTGGCCTGCGATAATTAGGTTGTTGCCGAAAACTGTGACCTCGGCTCCAGCTATTACATTGAACTGGGATGATATAACGGTAACCTCCGGTGCTGTCGCGTCCGGCTTCTTGCAGCCGAAAACGACAACAGCCGCCAGAAACATCGCCAGCAGCATACGGCCTGTTCTGTATGTCTTACCTCCCAAGAAAAACGAGCGTCAAATCATATCCTTACATAAACTTAGCGAAAACCCTGCGGATATGCTCGGCACGGATTAAGGATCTGAACCTTGGCGGAACGGCGCTCTTTGTGGTGCCTATCGATGGGCGACAGCCTTGCCGACTTGCCTCCATATCCCTATGGAGCATACTACGGCACACTTTCCATTCCCCGCCCTTGCACTCGCCGTTCCCGAACAGTCCTCTCGTCGCGGACGACGCCCTGAACGCCGATAAACGCTAGTCGCCGCCGCCCTCCCCCGGCACATACCCCGGACCTCCGTCCGGTTAAACGGTAACGAAGTTACGCAAAAAAACAATTGCCGCAAAGGTATACGACTTTTCAAGTTGAGTGTTTCCTCTCGTTATCGACATTTTTTGTACTTTTGCTACGTATGAGGGCATAGTGTAACGGAAGCACACAGGCTCCCGGGGCCTGATCGCCGGTTTCCACCCCGGCAGAAGAGGTTCGACTCCTCTTGCCCTTGCTTTCTGCTATCGCTATTCTTTCTGAATGGCGATTACTATCCAAGATAACTAAGCAATTCGGAGGGAGTATCGATGAGCGTCTTGGCTCCGGCGGCCTCGAGGGCGGCACGGCGGCGGAAGCCCCATGTACACAGTACGTAATCAAGGCCGGAGCGCTCAGCGCTCTGGATATCTACCTCACAATCACCGATGTACAACACCTGGGTCCTGTCCAGACAGTCCGCTCCACTATTGCGTATGGCATCGTCTATGATGCCGGGCTCGGGCTTCAACGGACCGCCCGGTTTCTGACCCTCTACCGCGGCCCAGCGGATATCGGGATAGAAATGTGGCACAAGGAACTTTGCGCCATCGTCAAACTTGTTGGAAGCCACCGCCAGGGTTATGCCGCGACTCTGTAACTCCTTAAGCAGTTCCGGCATCCCATCGTAGGGCCTGGTCTCGCGGGCAAGATTGGCACGGTAATACTTCAGATAGACATCCCGGGCAGAATCCACAAAGGCCTCATCTGCGGCCTTCTCCGCAGGGAGGGCACGCTTTATCAGCATGCGACTGCCGTCGCCCACAAACCGTTCGTAATCATAAAGTTCCCAAGCAGGTAGACCAAAGTATGCCAGCATTTCGTTGCAGGCACTGCCAATGCCGCCGATGGTGTTGAGCAGTGTGCCGTCCAGATCGAATATCAGAAGTCGCTTCATAAGTAGCGGCAAAAATAGTAATTTTACGCCGATGGAACCCAAAACTCTGATTTCCCTGAAAGGGGCGGTTATCTCCAACCCGCTGCGCAGACTGGCGGCCCCGGTCGATTTTGAGCTGCGCGAGGGGGAGCACATCGCCATCGTAGGGCCTAACGGCAGCGGCAAGAGCACCCTGCTGGAGATGCTACGCGGGGGTTTCTACCTGCGTGAGGGGACGCTCCGCCACGACCTGAATGACGAATCGTACCGCGCCATCCGCACCGTGGAGTTTGACAACGCCTACTCCACCAGCGAAACGCAATACTATTACCAGCAGCGTTGGCAGGCATTCGAACGCGAGGCGGCTCCGCTGGCGGGAGAACTTCTGGGCCAAGGGGAAGATAACCGGCAATTGTTCGACATCCTTGATATCTTGCCGCTGCTGGGCAAAGAGATCATCACCCTGTCCAGCGGCGAATTGAGGCGGTTCTCAATTGCAAGGGCCTTGCTAAAACGGCCACAGGTGCTGGTGATGGAGAGTCCGTTCATCGGCCTCGACCCGCCTACCCGGAAGATACTTTGCGACCTGATGAGCCAGCTGGCATCATCCCTGGGCATCAGTTTCATTATGGCCCTCACCTCTGCCGACCAGATTCCGCCGGTAGTCACGCATGTTTACTTCATGGACAATGGCCGAATTTCCGGGAAGTACACATCAGATGAGGATTGCCATGCCGGGCAGAACCTCCGCATGAAAGAGGTGCTCCCTGACAGTCGGTCGGTCCCCTCCCTCCTTAACGCCGGTCGCACCCGCTTTCATGCTTCGGACGATTCTGCCCGGCACGAAACCGACTCAGCCTCCCTGACGCTCCCGCAACTGCGTGAAACGCAGCGGTTCGACAAGGTCGTGGAGATGCGCAACATCAATATCGGCTTCGGGGAGCGGCAACTGTTCAAGAATCTGAACTGGACGGTACGCAGCGGCGAGAAATGGAACGTGACCGGGCCCAACGGCAGCGGCAAAAGCACCCTGCTCAGCCTCGTCAACGCCGACAACCCCCGCGCCTACTCGCTGGACATCACCCTCTTTGACCGGCGCCGAGGTACCGGTGAGAGCATCTGGGACATCAAACGGCACATCGGCTTCCTGTCCAGCGAGATGCACAGCAGTTTCATCACCTCCGATACTGTCCTGGATATAGTCCGAAGCGGCTTGGGCCATTCCGGTGACGGGCATATTTCTGCCGGATCTGCGACCGGCATCAGCGAAGCAGGTGACCCGTGGAGTATGCCCGTCACTGACAACGACCAATACATAATGTACTGGCTTAAGCTCTTCGGAGCGGGACACCTGGCTCACCGCAATTACAACACCCTCTCGAGCGGAGAACAACGCTACATACTGCTGATACGCGCCTTTGTAAAGGACCCCGACCTCCTCATCCTGGACGAACCTTTCCAGGGACTTGACCCGGAAAGGCGCCACCGTGCCGCCGCCGTGGTAGAGGCCTTCTGCGCACGCAGCAACAAGACGCTGATTTTTGTCACCCACTACATCGAGGAGATACCCGGCATCGTGACAAACACGCTCCAGCTATAACACGAAACCATCCGAAACAATTCGTTTAATAATTCGTTGAACAATTCGAAATGGGTTATTACATTTGTGGAAATTATATCTAATAATGAACAAGAAAGTACTCGTTACAGGTGGTTGCGGTTTCATTGGTTCGCACACCTGCGTAGAGCTGGCCGAGGCCGGTTACGAACCGATTATTGTGGATAACCTCAACAATTCCGAGCGCTCCGTGGTGGACGGCATAAGCGCCATTATAGGACGCCCCGTCAAGTTTATAGAGGCCGACTGCTGCGACACAGAGGCTATGGAAAAGGTCTTCAAGGAGAACGATTTCAGTTCCATTATCCACTTTGCCGCATTCAAATCTGTAAACGAGAGCAGCGCCAAGCCTCTGGAATATTTCAAGAACAACCTGGGTTCCCTGCTCAATCTGCTCACCCTGATGCGCGAGCACAAAGTGCCCAACATAGTATTCAGTTCCTCCTGCACAGTTTACGGCCAGGCCGACGTGCTGCCGGTAACTGAAAAGACCCCCCGCAAGGAGGCAACCACCCCTTACGGACTTACAAAGCAGATGTGCGAGGATATCTTGAAGAACACCGCTGCTGCGTATCCCCAGCTCAACACCATAGCACTGCGCTATTTCAACCCCATCGGAGCACACCCCAGCGCACTTATCGGCGAGCTGCCCCGCGGAATCCCCAATAACCTGCTCCCTTACGTGACGCAGACCGCTGCTGGCATCCGCGAGTGCCTGAGCGTGTTCGGTAACGATTATAACACCCCCGACGGCAGCTGCATCCGCGACTATATCGATGTTACCGACCTTGCAAAGGCCCACGTCTGCGCAGTGAACCGCATGATAGCGGGGAAGAGCAAGGCAAACTATGAGGTGTTCAACGTCGGCACAGGCCGGGGTGTCTCCACCCTTGAGATAGTGAAGACCTTTGAGAAGGTCAACAACCTCAAACTCAACTACAAGATTGTCGGGCGTCGCGAAGGCGACATCGAGGCTATCTGGGCCGACCCCACCTATGCAATTGAGGAACTCAGCTGGAAAGCTGTCCGTCCGCTGGAAGACACGCTTAAGAGCGCATGGCAGTGGCAGCAAAACCTTGCAAAGAAGAAGTAAACACTCGTTTCCATAGAAAAGGCCTTCGCAGGTTATGAAATAGCTTTGCTACGGGCCAGTCGGCTCATCGCGCCTGTTCCCTATGCAAACTGTTTCTACGCTGATAGCGACGGTCTTTTCTAGTATCTATAGTACTTCTCTGCAAGGGCGCGGTAGGCGTCGCGGTCCTTGTTCCAGAACTCCAGCATGTCTTCTACGCGGTAGCGCTTTGCAA
>JAGABI010000047.1 GCA_017614715.1 Bacteroidales bacterium
ACCGCCGTAATAGATGCCCTGCATAGTGTATTTGGGACCCCGGTTCCAATAATTGCGACCCTTTTCCAGACACCCCTCGGCAAATATGCTGGCCATAGTGTTGGGAAGCCAGTCCGGAGCGCTCAAATCACGGTCAAACCACTCCTGGAGACCGTCGATATCCTTATGCAGATTGGCCACAAAGGCTGAATACAGCGACTCAAAATCGGGATAATCCACCTTGGGGTCCTGGCCATCATAGAGGTGGAGCGTGCGCCCCAGAACCTCAACCATGTCGGTCGGATGATATGTGAAGAAGGTCTTGCCGGGGATAATAGCCTCCCAGCAGCCGTCGTTGGTAAACTCGCGTGCCTCCTCCAGCTGATATCCGAATTTGACGAGAGCGTCTATAACGATATTTTCACTGTAAACAGAAACGATACCGCCACCAAAGCGCTGCACCTCAGCCACACGGCGGAAAAGTTTCTCCGGAGTTTTGTCGCCCAGGCGCACCGCAACCGGCCAGTCGCTTATGTGCAGCTCCTCAACAATATCCAGCACGAGATATGTCACCGCATTGGTAACCTCGCGTCCATCCTTGTCAATACCGCCCAGGATAATGTTCTGATAGAACTGCGCGTCTCCGCTATTGATGTGATAACCAATCCATTCGGTGCCCTTGATCCAGAAATGGGCCAGGATTTCGCGAGCCTCGTCTATAGTGAGGATGCCCTTGCGCAGATCCTCCTTCAGATACGGGCCAAGCATCTTGTCTATGCGGCCGACGCCCGACCAGTTACCCATCAGGCGGTTGAACGCATACATGCTCCAGAGCGACTGCACCGCCTCGCGGAAAGAGCGCGGAGCGCGGTCCGGAACCTGCTCAAGAGTATCGATTATTGCCTGGTAGAAAGCCTTGCCCTCTGCATTCTCCGCATCGCGCATCTGCTCCAACAGTGCGATGTTGCGCTGCTGCCAGATGTCAGCGGCATCCAGGGTGATGAGCGCCGCCTCATTGATATCCCGTCCACGCTCGTCAAGGGTACCTGAAGCGAGCCGGTCGCGGATCTCCTTGCGCAGGCCGTCGTAACCTATATTCAAAATGCGGTCAAACTGGAAGGTGGTGTGGTTTGCCCCCCACTCGTCCAGGACGGGCACCTTTGATTCTGCACTCTCAATCAGGGTCGCGGAGCCAACAATAAGCTCTCCGGGAAGAATCCTGAGCGGAACATTCTTAGCCACGCTCATCGCCGCTGCAGCAAACTTTTTCTGCGGGGTCAGGCTCGCATCAAACTCACAGGGCCAGTCCACGCGTGTCATGGTCTTACCAATTTCGCCAGAAAGGCCCAACCAAGCCAACTCGTGAGTGCGGTCGCTCAGGCGCCGGGGAATCTCCGGCTGCCACGGGCTGTGCCAGCTCTCGTAAAGGTTGCGCTTCTCCTCCTTAGACGCCCCTGATGCCTCCATGGCCCCTGCCACGGGAGATTTCAAGCCGAGCATCAATCCTCCCAACCCAAGAGAAGAGACTTTAAGGAAGTCCGCACGGGACATTTTTGCCGATGATTTTCCGCTCATGATATCAATATGTTACAATCTTCAAATGTAACGAAAATAATTTAAAAGTCACAGTCAATCATAACAACGAGATGTAAACCACCTACCGAGTTTTTCTCGGCAATTGAATTATCACCAATTCACGAAAGGCAAAGCTCTTTACAGAGAGAGCAGGTAATCTTTGAGGTCGGAGTCGGAGGCGTCCATCATGGTGTAAACGCGCTCGCGGCTGAGGCGCTGCTGGAGGGCAGCGGGGATTTCCGGCCAGTGGCCGGTGGCTTTCTCTATCACCTCGCCAAACTTGGCGGGGCTGGCGGTAGAGAGCCAGTAACCTTCTATATCATAATGCTTTGCAGCAAGATAACCCACGGCACTGTGAGGGTCGCTGATATAGCCGTACTTCTCTTCAATCTCGCGGATAGCATCCAGAATCTCGGCGTCGGTAGCGGAGAATCCGACTACCTGAGCACGCAGGTTCTCCACATCGCCGTAGAGCCACATCATACGCTCAAAATTGCTGGGGGCGCCCACGTCCATTGCGTTGGCCACGGTGCGGACAGATGCGCGCGGCTTGTAGTCTCCGGTAATCAGGAACTCCGGGACTACATCGTTGGCGTTGGATGCTGCCACAAAACGCCTTACAGGCATACCCATTTTGGCTGCCAGCATACCGGCGGTGATGTTGCCGTAATTTCCGCTGGGGACCACTATATCGGCCGCCTCGCGACCTGTAAAGGCACTCCAGAGGCAATGCGCATAGAAATAATAGAAACTCTGCGGAATCCACCTCAACAGATTGATGGAGTTGGCGCTGGTGATACGTTTGCGCGAGCGAAGATCGGTGTCATTGAACATCGCCTTTACAAGACGCTGGCAATCGTCAAAATTGCCACGCACGCGCAGCGGATGGATGTTGCCGCCAAGAGTCGTCATCTGGGCCTCCTGCAGCGGACTCACCTTACCGTCGGGATAGAGAATAACCACATCCACGCCCGGCACATTGTAAAAACCTCCCGCAACGGCACTGCCGGTGTCGCCGCTGGTAGCGGTGAGAATCGTGAGGCCGTCGGTGGTGTTCAGCCGGCCGGTCATCTGCCCCATGAAGCGCGCCCCAAAATCCTTGAAAGCGAAGGTCGGGCCGTGGAAGAGTTCCAGCGCCCCCTTCTTCTGGTCAAAGAAATGGAGATTTATATCGAAATCGTACGCCTTGCGCACCACATCTGCGATGGTGGCCTCGGGCACATCGTCAAAAATCAGCCCGGCAAGATAACCCGCCATGTCGGCATAAGAGACCTCGGCGAACTCGCGGACCCGCTCCATATCCACCTGCGGAATGCGCTCGGGCACAAATAAACCGCCGTCGGGTGCAAGCCCCAGAAAGGCGGCATCGGCAATGGCGAACAACTTCTTGGAGGCGTCCCTTGTACTGTAGAACTTCATACCGGGCTATCCCTCAAAATTATAATCGGCCAGGGTGCGTGCGCCCCGGTTGGATATCTTGGAGACGTATATCTTGGATTCTATGTTATACTGGAGGAAATGCGCCTTCATCACCTCGCCCACCCTGTCTGCCAGGGTCATGTTGTCGCAAAGGGCAAACACGGACGGGCCTGCACCGGAGATGTTCATAGCCAGCGCCCCAACCTCCAGCACCTTGTTGCGGAGCTCGTCAAAACCGGGGATAAAGTGCTTGCGGTAAGGCTCAACCACAACATCTTTCATAGAGCGGCCTATAAGCGCCACATCACCCTCTGCCAGACCTGCCACCAGGCCTGCGACATTGCCCCACTGCTTTACAGCCAGGCGGAGCGGGATATCTTTGGGGAGCACTTCGCGCGCCTCGCGGGTCTATACCATTATGGCAGGATGAGCCACGGCGCAGCAGAAACGGCCGGGCACCGGGAGACGGACCACATCCAGCGGATCGTAACCGCGCAGCAGAACCACACCGCCCAGGATAGAAGGGCCTACGTTATCTGCATGCGGAGTGCCGCCGCTGATGAGTTTTTCACCCTCCATGGCAAATTCCACCAGACGTTCATCTGTGAAGGGATGGTCAAGCAACTCGTTAAGGGCATATACTGCCGCAGAAGAGGATGCCGCACTGGAGCCGATACCGCTGCCGGGGGCAATCTTGTGCTCCACCGTAACTGTGATGTCCATAGGGACTCCGTAGGCCGCCACAAACGCGCGTACCGCAGGGGTAATCACGTTCTGTTCAATATCTTCCGGAAGGGATTGCTTGCTCTTGTTGATGATTTTCAGGTCGTCGCCTTCACCAATCTCTACCGACAATACATCGCCCACAGCGTCGAGGGTCATACCCATAATGTCGAAGCCACAGCCCATGTTGGCCACGGTCGCCGGCGCAAAAACTCTGATTTTTCTCATAGGGGCGAAAGTAGATTTATTTTTCTTCAAATGCAAGATTATTGTACTTTTGCGGCATGAAAAACACCGCAATAATGCTGATTCACTGCCCTGACGTGCCGGGAATCATTGCAGAGATATCTAATTTCATAACCGTCAACAACGGTAACATCGTATATCTGGACCAGTATGTAGATCACGCCAACAACGCATTCTTCATGCGTGTGGAGTGGGACATCACAAATTTCCTCATCCCCAAAGAGCGCATCAGCGAGTATTTCGATACCCTCTACGCCCAGAAATACGACATGCAGTTCCGCCTCTATTTCGCTGAACAGAAGCCGCGTATGTGCATATTTGTAAGCAAGATGTCACACTGCCTCTACGATATGCTCTCCCGCTGGTCAGCCGGCGAGTGGAATGTTGATATCCCCCTGATTATCAGCAACCACGAAGATTTGCGTCCGGTTGCGGAGAAGTTTGGAATAGCATATCACGTGTTCAAAATCACACCGGAGAACAAGGCAGAGCAAGAGGCAAAAGAGCTGGAGCTGCTGCGCGCCAACAAGGTCACCTTCATTGTGCTTGCACGCTATATGCAGGTTATCAGCGAAAAAATGATCCAGGCCTACCCGGAGCGGATTATCAATATCCACCACTCCTTCCTCCCCGCCTTTGTAGGTGCAAAACCCTATCACCAGGCCTTTGACCGCGGTGTAAAAATAATAGGGGCGACGAGTCACTATGTTACAAGTGAACTCGACGCCGGCCCTATCATTGAGCAGGATGTTGCCCGCATCACCCACAAGGACTCTGTGGAATCCATCATCGGCAAGGGCAAGGACCTCGAGAAGATTGTCCTATCCCGCGCCGTGGTGAAGCACATCGACCGCAAGGTGATGGTCTTCAAGAACAAGACTATCGTATTCGAATAGCGAGCGGCTTGGAGGTGTCGGGGTGCTCCACCCAGAAGGTCGCCACCTTTGTGGTGCGGTCCCACTCCATATTGCGCACCCGCTTGCCGTTTACTCGTATCCTGCGCGGAATCTTCTTCAAGGTGACTTTCATCTCATACACGCGGCTGGCGTGCATCCCTTCGTATGAACCCTCCACGGGGTCAACGGTGAATTCCAGTTTGCGGCGCTTCTTCTCATAGCTGAAGCGGGTCTTTGCAATGACGCCATCTTCGTGGGCGTATGTGTGGCCGTCATCCTCCCAGAAGGTATATTCTCCCTTGGCAGCTGGCCATACGTTGAGCACCAGAGTGTCAAGAGGACGCTCGCAGCAGTGGTTTGCAACGTGCTGGAAGGGGATTATAGCACCTTCGCGGATATACACCGGGCCGCCGTACTGGGTCTTGTCAAACTCGGCAGGAATGCTCTCGCCCTTGCTCTCCACTTTCTTGTTGGTCCAGAAGTCAAACCAAGTGCCTTCCGGCAGGTAAACGGTGTCTGTAAACACGGTAATCAGCATGTCGCCGCCATACATATATTCGTGTGCAAGATCGTCGCAGTTGCGGTCGTCGGGGAAAGCCAGCGGCATAGGCATCATAACCGGATCGCCATCCACAGAGCCCTTTAGGGCGCCGCTGTAGGTGTAAGGCACCATCCGGTTGCGCAGTTGCAGATAGTTGCGATATACCACCTGCGCCTCCAGAGGCTGGTACCACGGCTCCTTGAAGCTGTACCAGCTGTTGATCTGCATCCACGGCAGGAAGATACCCATGTGCAGGCCGTCGGTGCTGGCACCAACGTCGCAGCTGGTGTTGTTGTAGCCGCTCATCTGCAGGTTGAGCTGGTCGTAGAGCACAGCCACTCCGCCGCCGCTGTCGCCGGTGGTGGCAGCGGTATAATGCTGGGTGCCGGCAAAGCCGCCGCAATAGTGGTGGAAAGAACGCTCCGGACGGAAGTCACGGTTCATAGCCAAGAACTGCTTGGGCAGAAGCACCTGGTTTACCTCATGCATCTCGGCATCGGTATAGCCGTTATAGTATCTCCGCATAGGATGGCGATCCACAGTCTGGCCGGGATCCAGTTTGAAGCCGTCCACACCGTTGCTGATAAACTTGCGCAGGTGGTCGAACCAGTTTATCTGACCGGAGAGCTTGCCGCCATTTTCACGGGCCAGCCTGTCCTCCTCCATCACGCTCAAGTCGGTATCTATGTTAAGCCAGAGGCAGATCTTATAACCCAGCGCGTGCATACGGGAGATAAAGCTGCCGCCGTGCTCGCCGTTTTCAGTCTCATTGGAATACCAGTAGGGCTGGCCGGGGAATTTCTTGTAGTCCCACTTCTTGTTCACGGTCCAGTCGTAATAGGTTTCCATCCATTGCGGCTCCACCCACATCATATCCATGGGATAGCCCTGCTCCATAAACTTCACCGCCTCATTCATGAATGTGAAGCCGTCGCTGTTCAGGTGGGGGCCAAAACAGCAGCCGTATGCCCAGCGGGGCAGCAGGTAGTTGTTACCCGCAATGTCGTGGTAGCGGCGCAGCAGTTCCATCATGTCACTGCCGGTCAGCAGGTAGAAATCGGCGCTCTTCACCGTATTGAAAGCCAGCAACTTGTCGGCCGCACTCACGCCGCAGTCAAAGAAGCTGATATTGGTGGTGTTGTTCAAAACAGCCCAACCGCTTGTGGTCATCATGAACGGGTTAACGTTCTCCGTGTTGGCATAAGTGGTAAAAATGCGGAGAATCTCGCCGCGATGCTGCAGATGCTTGCGGCTCACGCTGCCACCTCCGTAAAGACGGTCGTCATCCTTTAGGGAAAACCTCAGCGCAGAAGTGCGGCTCTTGTCGGTAACATCCACACCCATATCGGCATTCTGCTCCCAGTGGTCGCTGCCAATGATGTTGACATGCTCGTTAAGGTAGCGGAACTGCGCGTTGTACTTGTCGGCCAACTCTGCCAGCAGAGGGTCCTTCGCGGTAAGATACTCGATAGATTCTACTATCACGTTGCCCTCGGCATCTGCCAGCGATGCAACGCCGGTAGCTTTGTCGACGGTAAGGGTGTGCGAAGCGGTCTTTACAGCCGCCTTTGCAGCATCCTCCTCTATAGTGGCTCCTGCCCCGTCCCATACGCTGCGGAAGATGCCGTAACGGAGCATTATCGACTCGGGAAAATCCTTCTCTTCCGTAATCTGGATGCGGAAGATGTCTCCGCTGCACGCCTCGATGCGCATCTTGGCGCCATCGTTCAGAGTGATGTCAAATACCTGTGCACGCGCCGACACCGCCATCACCAGCATCGCCGCCATTAAAATGAGTTTTTTCATATCTGGTTGAATTTATATCGGGTTAAGGATAATCAATCTTGGCTACGGCCGGGTACGAAACGCGAATTGCCGGGGCAAACCTCGGATTCGCATTTTTATCTGGCAGCGGTTACGCCAGAATCTTGCGGACCATCGCGCTGATAACCTTGCCGTCCGCCTGGCCGGCGAGAGCCTTGGTGGCCACGCCCATCACCTTGCCCATATCCGCCATGGACTGCGCCCCGACCTGTGCGATAATCTCCTTCACCTTCTCTTCAATCTCAGCCTCGGAAAGCTGCTTGGGCAGATAGCGCTCCATCACCTCAGCCTCCGCCAGCTCGTTCTGCGCCAGCTCCGGGCGGTTCTGCTGAGTATAAATCTCCGCGCTCTCCTTGCGCTGCTTCACCAGCTTCTGGATAATCTTAACGATTGCCGCATCGTCCAGTTCCTTTGCTCCCTCACTGGTCTTTGCCAGCAATATCGCAGCCTTGATGCCGCGCACCGACGCCAGCGCCACGCTGTCCTTTGCCAGCATAGCCGCCTTGATGTCCTGTTGAATCTTTTCTTCTAACATGATAATGGGGTTTATTTTGCGTAAAGGTAGGGAATTTTTCGCTTATTCCGACTACTCTTTCAGCCTCAGGAAGCCGGCGGCGAGCAGGCTCTGGGCGGCAAGGTAGGTGAGCATAATCACAAAGCGCTTGCCTGTAAACGGCAGCACGCCAAAGTTGTTGGTCGCGATAAGGGCGTCGGAGAAGGTGAACAGCAGTGCGCCAAAGAGAATTATCCACCATGCTTTGCCGCCTATGCGGACAAGTCCCATTAGAGCGCTGAAGATGAGCATCATGAGCGCCATTCCGTAAACTGCCATCGGAGCCAGCATGGCACCCTTGATACCAATGGCGGCAATAAGGCCCGCCACCGCTGCAGCCATCACTATTATCGCTATGATCCAGGTTGAAAGTTTCAGCTTTTTCCAGGAGCGGCCGCCGAACACCGTCATGTAGCAGACGTGTCCCAGCAGAAATGCCAGCATGCCGAATACAAAAGGCAGAAAACCTTCTGGAATGAGCAGTATGTCTCCCGTGCAGCCGAACAGCTGCGCCAGGATTATTGTCTTTAGGCCCTTCATTTTTAGCGTTCCGGCCGCTGCAAGGGTGGTCAGCGCAAGCAGAGGAAGGAGCGCCGGCTTAACCAGTGCAGAGATTGAATCGGGGGCGAGGGATGTATGACCCACAAGGTTGACAACGGCCGCCGCCACAAAAAACAGCGCCGGGATTATCCAAAGATTAGATTTCATATCATTAAAGTGTTATGTGTCCGACTTTAAAGGTACGAAAAAAAACCGAGCACAAAAAAACCGCTGACGAACCTCAAGCCCCCTTCCCGGGAAGGGGGTTGGGGGATGGGACAAACATAGGTGCCCCCTATTTCGGGCACAAAAAAACCAACGATTTCTCGTTGGCTTTCCTGTGCCCAGAACAAGAGTCGAACTTGCACGCCCTAAATCAGGCACTACCCCCTCAAAGTAGCGTGTCTACCAATTTCACCATCTGGGCAAATCAGTACCCCGTTTGGGGACTGCAAATGTAGAGTAATTTTTCTTTTTTCACAAAGAATTTTCAAATATTTTCTTTTTCGCCCCAGAACATATACCTTTGGTTCCCCGTTATAAAAATTATAAACACAATGATCAAGATTGACAAGAGCGGATGCAAGCCATTCGCAGATGAAAAGCGAATCAATGAATATATGCAGAAGGCCTTCGCCGGATTTGACACCCTGGAAGGGGGTCAGGGCGCAGGCAACGATTTCATTGGCTGGAATCACCTCCCCGGAACCATAGACAAAGAGGTCCTGGACGGTTATAAAGCAGTGGTTGAAAGATGGCAGGCGATGGAGGTTGACACAGTGGTAGTCGTAGGTATTGGCGGAAGCTATCTCGGAGCAAAAGCTGCAATCAGCGCCCTCGGTCATAATTTTACAGCCAGATTATCCAACAAGGGTATGCACATTCTCTTTGCCGGAAGCAACCTCAGCGAAGATTATCTTGCAGAACTCACCGATGTCATCGAAGGTCGCAACACTGCATGCGTGGTGATCTCCAAATCAGGAACCACCACAGAGCCCGCCGTAGCATTCCGTATCGTCAAGCAGTATATAGAGCAGAAATATGGTCTGGGAGAGGCCGCTAAGCGCATAGTGGCAGTCACCGACCGCAACCGGGGCGCTCTCAAAAGCCTCGCCACCGCACAAGGCTACACAAGTTTCGTCATTGAAGACAATATCGGCGGTCGCTACTCGGTTCTCACACCCGTCGGCCTGCTGGCCATCGCTCTTGCCGGTTACGACATCGATGCCATGGTACGCGGCGCACAAGAGGCAGAGAAGGTCTGCAGCGAGCGTAGCGAAGAGAATCCCGCAATCCTGTACGCCGCCCTGCGCAACATGCTATACGACGCCGGCTATAAGACAGAAATACTGGTTAATTACAATCCCAGGCTCCTCTATGTGTCGGAATGGTGGAAACAGCTCTATGGCGAGAGCGAAGGAAAAGACGGCAAGGGAATCTTCCCCGCAAGTGTAACCAATACCACTGACCTGCACTCCATGGGGCAGTATATCCAGGAGGGCGAGCGCACCCTGTTTGAGAGCGTTCTTCATGTTGCCAAATGCAGGCGCGAAATGCGCATACCTTTTGACAAGGACAACCTTGACAACCTCAATTACCTGGCAGGCAAGCGCGTTGAGGAGTGTAACGAGGCAGCCATGAACGCAACGATTATGGCTCACATTGACGGCGGCGTACCGCAAATCAAAATCGATGTGGAGCGCGTAGACGAGTTCAACCTCGGATGGCTGTTCTACTTCTTTGAGAAGGCGTGCGGCATCAGCGGCTACGTACTTGGCGTGAACCCTTTCAACCAACCCGGCGTAGAGGCGTACAAGAAAAACATGTTTGCCCTGCTTGGCAAACCCGGCTACGAAGAGCTGGCAGCTGAGCTCAAGAATAGGATGTAGTAGCAGGACAGAAAATGCCGCAAGCTTGAAAGAACATGCGACCGGCGCTAGCGAGGTCGCGATAGCGAGCGCATTCCGGGCGCGAGCGAAGCGGGCGAGCGACAGGGAGCATGGCTTTCAAGCAAAAGGCTTCTGCCCTGCACTTGCAACAACAAAAAACCGACCCCTTATTGGAGTCGGTTTTTTGTCTTCAATCTGAACTCCTACAAGGCAATAGTGTAATTGAGTTTGCAGCCAAGCATGAAATAGTTGGCCTTGAGGAGCGGGTTGTATGTGTATTGTGCGTACACGGGGAGCTCAAAGCTATCACCCACGGGGAGATTGTAGCCTGCTTTGAGACTGAGGTTCAAGAATTTGAAACCGCCTTCGTTATCATACAGATCGGAACGGAAGGGAGTTGCTCCAACGGTTGCATCCAAAGAGAAATTGTTATACTCGAACGGAACATCCAGCTCTACATAAGAAGAGAATGCCCTCTTCGTGGATAAATCGGCCAGAAGATTATAGTCGTCACCAGCCACGAATGTATTCCAAGAAATAGTTGCAGGGAGTATCTCAAACGGCAATTCATAGGATAATGTCAACTCAAAATTGTCGTCATATCCGCCAAGGCCCAGATTATTGCCGCAACCCTGTTCCAAAGCCATGAAAGTGATCCCCTTGAATGTAGCTGCAGCCCAGAAATCCATCTCGAGATAGTGACTCCTCTGAAGTTCCGTGATGCTGCAATAGCCAACCTCGAAACCGAAATCCTCATTCTCGTAGTTGAGGGTGAAAGTGGGGACAATTGTCGGAGATTCTGCGATTGCAAATCCACGCCAGAGATACTGGGTAGTAAGCTCAGATCCGGCAGACACACTCCAATCCTGGGCGGCAGCGCCAAAAGCGCATGCAAAAAGAACCGCCGCACAAACAAACAGTTTTTTCATTTCTTTGTTTTGGTAATAGATAAAGATGTTAGAAAGGTAAATCGTCCACTTCTGTAGAGTCAAAACTCTCTGCCGGTGCGGCAGGAGCCGGAGCCTGTGCCGGCCTTGGGGCAGGTGCAGGTGCGGCTGCGCGGGGTGCCGGGGCTGCAG